>DASRMZ010000393.1:0-11668 GCA_035647675.1 Thermoclostridium sp.
CCTATTTGTAATAATGTAGGTGTCAGCGCATACCAAAGAGCTAAAATAATCGTACCAGACAGCACATTACCAAAAAGCCTAAAGCTTAATGATACCGGCTTTGCCAGCTCACCAATAAAATTTATTGGGAAAAACACAAAGTGCGGTTCAAATAAACTCTTTAGGTATTTTCCTTTGCGATGCCTTAGTCCCATAAAAATCATCAAAATAAACGTAACTATGGCTAGAGCAAAAGTAGTTGCAAAGTCAGCTGTTGGCGCCCTGAGACCAAAAGCACTTAGCAAACTAGATGAAAAAACAAAAACAAACACCATAAAGAACCAAGGAGCTACATAAGAGAGTTTATTACCCATGGCATTTGTGACAACGTTATCGAAAAGCTCAACACCGGCTTCTATTAGATTTTGAAAACCTGTGGGAATCTCCTTAAAGCTTCCTAACTTCACACGAGCGACAATTGCTACAAGTATCAAAATCGACATAATGATCCAAGTGTTGAAGATTGTTTCAGTTATCCATACTTCTATTCCTGCAATTTCTATAACCCAATAATTATTTATGTCTAACAAGTTTAATCCCCTTCTTCGCTTGTAAATGATTTTTCTTTGCTTTTAGATGGTTCTTCTTTGCTCTTAGATCTAAACTTCTCAAGATACGTAGCAAACGGAAAGGCTAATACGCCAGCTACTACACCCCACAAACTAATATGTGTCACAATGGCACCTATTATCAATGCAGCTCCCGATAGCAACATTCTTAGAAAATATTGAAAAGTGATATATTTTACAGCTGCATTCTTATCCATTGTAAGAGCTTTGTCCACCGAACTCTCTAGAAGAAAAACCTTTATGATACTAACAGCAATCCCAATAATTGACCCAAACAAAAATCCAAGAAAGGCAAAAGAGCGATGATAGATAATTGAACCTACAATGCATATTAATGTTATAGCTAATATTGAGATAATCATCCTTCTAGCCAAGTCAGATAATTTCATGCCTTCACTCTTCCTTAATGATCATATTTGCGGTGGATTGTCTATTTTTTTATATTGAAAATAGATTTAAATGCGGCTCCCACACCTAGTAGAGAAAAAATAAATAGCAGCCATGGTGTAGTGCCTAATAAGTCATCTAAAAACTTGCCTAAAAATACGCCAACAAATATAGACGCTGCTAAAGTAAATCCTATCTGCGAAAATTGTGCCAAAGCCTTCAACGTTTGATTATCTTTGGGTTTTTTATTGATATCATTTTCCTTACTCAAAAACATATCCTCTTCGCTACATTGCTTGAAAACATACTGTTTTGAGAGCAATTTTAATATATATTATATTTGCTCATAAACTCTATATTAACATAATTACCGTTCTTACTCAATATTTCTGTGCTATAATGTCTCGTAATGTATCCTAAAAGAGTTACTTTTCATTCTCTTTACACTTTGAGATATAGATATGCACTATAAGGAAATCATCAGCGGAATGCAGCTTACTCATCCCGAGGGCATGCTTCGGGCGAATAATAAATTTCCCGTTAGTGCACAGCTATATCTCTCTGGCTACCTGTGTTAACACGCTATAGCTTGATGGATTGCTTTAGCCATGAGCTAAATTCATCCTTTAGGTCATCCCTATCAAGAGCAAATTCGACTGTCGCCTGCAAAAATCCCATTTTATTTCCCACATCATACCTTTTACCTATAAAATCGTAGGCATACATTGCCTCGTGCTGCATCATCTCTTTTAGAGCATCAGTAAGCTGTATTTCCCCGCCCTTGCCAGGAGTTGCATTTTCTAAGTATGAGAAAATGGAAGGTGATATTATATATCTTCCCAATATGGCTATATTGGATGGCGCTTCATCCTGCTCGGGCTTTTCTATCATATCAGTTACTTTAGTAACCCTGTCATCTACTTGTTTGCCCGCAACAATTCCGTACTTTGACACATCCTCTTGCGGCACCCTTTGAACTCCTAGAACAGTGGTTTTGTATTCGTCGTAGACATCAATAAGCTGTTTAAGGCACGGAACATCTGATTTTACAATATCATCACCTAGCAACACTGCAAACGGCTCATTGCCAATAAAAGCCTTAGCACAATGTATTGCATGACCTAAGCCCTTTGGCTCCTTCTGGCGAATATAGTGGATATTAACTAGGTTTGAGATGTCTTTGACTAACGCTAGTAATTCCTCTTTATGCGTTTTCTTCAAAACCTCTTCTAGCTCATACGATTTATCAAAATGATCCTCTATTGCACGTTTATTTCTACCGGTAACTATAATAATATCTTCGATGCCCGATGCAACTGCTTCCTCAACAATAAACTGTATTGTAGGCTTATCTACAATGGGTAGCATCTCTTTAGGCTGCGCCTTTGTTGCAGGTAAGAACCTTGTTCCAAGTCCTGCTGCAGGTATGATGGCTTTATGTACCTTCATATTCTTTACCTCCGATTTTATTTCCTATATTATTTACTTAATAAAGTCAACCTTATTATTAAACTTGTTCAGATAAAATAAAACAGCCTATTATACTGTATTTTAACCACTTTATGATATCACAAAACATGCTCTAGACTACGTTTATTGTATGTCAAATCTATACAATTAGCAACAAATCTAAAATCTCGTTAAAAAATCATATGGCAGTATTGTTCTTTATTAAATTATAGGTTTTTTACGCTTAGTGCCCTAAATGAATTTAGTACTGCTAATATTGTCACGCCTACATCTGCAAATATCGCTGCCCACATACTTGTTATTCCTAGCGCACTTAATATTAGTACTGCTATCTTTATACCTATCGCAAATATCACATTTTCATTTGATACTGCTAATGTCTTCTTAGCAATTCTCATTGCCGTAACAATTTTAGAAGGTTCATCTGTCATAAGAACAATATCTGCGGCCTCAATTGCGGCATCCGAGCCCAATCCTCCCATTGCTATACCAATATCTGCACGTGCTAAGACAGGTGCATCATTAATGCCATCGCCAACAAAAGCAAGCTTTCCTTTTTCAGACTTTTGTGTGAGTAACTCTTCCACCTTTTCAACCTTATCGCCGGGCAATAATTCCGCATAAACTCTATCAATATTCAGTTGAGCTGCTACATCCTCAGCAACATTTTTTCTATCGCCCGTTAACATTACCGTTTGCTTAACATTTGTGGCTTTAATCTCTTTTATTGCCTGTGCCGAATCATCCCTAATTTCATCAGCAATAAGAATATATCCAGCATACTTTTTATTTACTGCAACATGAACTACTGTACCAATTGATTCCACTCTAGTAAAGGATATATTCATCTTTTCCATAAGCCTATCATTACCCGCTAAAACCTCTTTTACGTCCACTATAGCACTAACCCCATGCCCCGGTATTTCTTCCACATTGACAACCTTATTGTTATCAATCTCTTTTGCATAAGCTGCTATTATAGACTTAGAAATTGGATGGTTGGAATAGCTTTCCGCATATGCTGCCAACTCAAGCAAATCCTCTTTGGAAATTTCTTCAGGATTGATCTCTTGTACATTAAAAACACCCTTTGTTAATGTTCCTGTTTTGTCAAATGCAATAATCTCCGTTTTAGCAAGAGCTTCTAAATAGTTGCTTCCTTTTACAAGAATACCTTTTTTGGACGCTCCTCCTATTCCATTGAAAAAGGTTAATGGTACCGATAAAACAAGTGCGCAAGGACAAGAAACTACAAGGAACGTTAATGCTCTATATATCCAAACGCTAAAGGTTTCGCCTTTTATAACTAGTGGCGGAATAATAGCCAATAAAGCTGCTAAAATAACAACAACCGGTGTGTAATATCTTGCAAATCTAGTAATAAACTTTTCCGAATGCGATTTTTTACTGCTGGCATTCTCAACCAAATCAAGTATTTTGCTTGCCGTAGACTCCCCATACTCCTTAGTAACCTGTGCTGTAATAACTCCATTAATATTGATGCACCCACTTAAAAGCTCATTCCCAACCTCTACTGTTTGCGGAACAGACTCACCAGTAAGTGCAGATGTATCCATCATGGAGCTTCCTTCAATAACCATAGCATCAAGCGGAACTCTTTCTCCTGCTTTAATTATGATAATATCCCCAACCTTAACGTCATTGGGATCTGTTTGGGTAATGTTCTCTCCGTTTTTAACATTAGCATAATCAGGTCGAATATCCATAAGATCAGCTATTGACCTTCTTGACTTATCAACTGCAAGGTCTTGGAATAGCTCACCAATTTGGTAAAAAAGCATAACTGCAATACCCTCTGCATACTCACTAATTAGCATTGCACCAACAGTTGCTATAGTCATTAAAAAGTTTTCGTCAAAAATTTTACCTTTAGTTATATTCTTTAATGCTCGGATAACAACGTCTCCACCCACAATTATAAAGCTAACTAGATACAAAACAATATTCAACCATTCAGTATTGAAAATATTTATTATAGCTGCAATAAAAAAGATTGCAGCTATGATTATGCGAAAAATACGTTTTTTCATATACATGCTTCCTTCTTTCTTTTTGTTTTTTCCCTGAAAACATATCTTTATACTCTTTACCTATGAACACTTGATTACATGTTCAGACGTATGCTAAAAAAATATAGATCTCCACTCACCTTTGTTATTCGTTAATGTGATCTAATGCTTGATTAAATATTAGCTTAACATGCTCATCACTCAACGAATAATATACTACCTTGCCTTCTTTTCTGTTTTTTACTAAGTTAGCCTGTCTTAAAACCCTTAACTGGTGAGAGATTGCAGATTGAGACATGTTTAACAATGCAGCAATATCACAGACACACATTTCTGCTTCATCCAATGCCCATAGTATTTTTATTCTGGTAGAATCGCCAAATACTTTAAATAGGTCTGCCAATTCATAGAAGGTCTGTTCATCGTGCATTTTTTCCTTTACCTTGTTAACAACATCCTCATGTATAACATCAGAAATACATCTTTCTATTGTTCCCAGCTTTTTTTTCATTTCCACACCTCATAATAATATATGAACACATGCCCACGTGTTCATATATTATTCTAATACTGTATTTGATTTTTGTCAATAGAATTTGTACAGCTAAATCCTTTAGTTATCTTTGAACATTAACGTCCATGTAGCTTGCACTTGTATTTCCATGGCATGCTTCAGATGCTTTGTTTTTTAGTGACAAAAGCCTTATGTAGACACATGAAAATTTGCTACTATATTTCTCTTCTTCCCTCTAGGGATTTTGCCAATGTTACCTCATCAGCGTATTCCAAATCCCCTCCGACTGGAAGCCCGTGTGCTATACGGGTTGTTTTAATACCCATAGGCTTTATGAGCTTTGAAATATACATCGCCGTAGCTTCACCTTCAACATCTGGGTTTGTTGCAAGAATAACTTCCTTTATTTCACCCTCACCGACACGTTTAATCAATGATTTCATGTTTATATCGTCGGGCCCCGTACCATCAAGGGGAGAAATAACACCATGAAGCACATGATATAATCCTTTATATTCGCGTATTCTTTCCATTGCAATTACATCTCTTGGACTTTCAATAACGCAGATAACTGAGTCATCTCTATTTTTAGCGCTACATATCCTACATGGATCAGTGTCTGTCAAATCTCCACAAATGTCACAATAATGTATTGTCTCTTTTGCTTCAACAATGGTATTTGCAAAATTCATAGCTCTGTCCAACGGCATATTCAATACATGAAAGGCTAGACGCTGTGCTGTTTTATGACCTATCCCCGGAAGCTTCTCAAACTCGTCTATAAGCTTAGCCACCGGTGCTGCATACATACTCATATATCACCTCGTTAAAATAGTCCAGGCATATTTCCTAATCCGCCTGTATATTTACCCATTGTTGCTTGAGTTTCTTCATCAACCTTGCGAAGCACTTCATTTACTGCGGCTAAAATAAGGTCCTGCAACATTTCAACATCGTCAGGATCAACAACGTCCTGTGATATTTCAATTTCTTTTATTTCCTTTGAGCATGTGGCAACAACCTTAACTGCGCCACCTCCGCTTGCTGCTTCGACTGTTTTATCTGCAAGCTCTTCTTGCGCTTTTTCCATATCCCCCCGCATTTTCATAGCTTGCTTCATAAGATTGTTCATATTGCCTCCACCCATGCTACCGCCGGGGAAGCCTCCTCTTCTTGCCATAAACAACTCTCCTTTTTTTCTTTTTAAGCCTGAATCAGGCCATTTCCTAAACATTTTCAATTAACTGCTTTATTTAGCATATTTACTGGCCGTTGGCTTTTTCATTAAGCCATGGGACCCATTTTATTAAATTGTATTGTAAGTGACGCACTCCCACCACCTAAGGGGCGGGCTCCTTTGGACTTACCATGTATCTCCAGCATCATTACCAAGCTACGCCAACTCGCTCAACGCTTCTTATTTATTCTACTATATAAGTCCAAACATCCTACAGGTTTCATATTTGATATTATAGGCTGCATTTGTATCTCTTTCAAGTACTGCACCACATTTAGAGCATATTCATCTTTCAGAGCATATTCATTTTAAAGAATCCAAACATGTATTACACTAACCTTATTCATTATTCCTTGAGGAAGAAGTTTTAAACTCTGGTTTTTCTTTAGCCTTTCTATAGGATACTGGTGGCATGCCAAAATACTTCTTAAAAAGTTTACTAAAATAATAAGCATCTGCATAACCTACATAGCTTGCTATTTTTTTAATTGAGTAACTAGTTTCATTCAATAACTCACAAGCCTTTAATAGCCTTACTTTGATTAGGTAATTTATCGGTGATTCACCCGTTGCTTCTTTAAAAACCCTTGAAACATATACAGGACTTAAATAAGTGTTCTCAGAAATCTTAGCTAATGAAATTGGTTCCATGTAATTTTCAGTTATAAAAGCCCTTATATTGTTTATCATGGCTGTTTTCTCATAATGCTCAAGCATAAATACGTTTTTTTCATGTTTGCAAAGTGGTACATAGCGTTCCTTAATAATATATACCAACAACTTCATTACAATGCATTTTAACATTAATACACTGCCCTCATCGTTCTTCTGTTGCTCAACAATAATCTCACCAATGGTATTAGTAAACGAAGCTCCATAGTGATTAAATGAGAATAGTGGTTCTTCATCTGTTGGTATTAAGTAATTCGCAAGCAATCCTTTTATATGTAAATTTGAAATACCAACATGAAATTCTTCGATACGCTGGTTTCCTGATAGTATTCTATGATGTGTTACGTTTGGGTTGCAAATAAAAAACATCCCCCCACAGACATCGTAGGTTTTTCCGTTTATCTCATACTTGCCATCCCCACTCATTATATAAATGAGAGAGAGAAAGTCATGAGTGTGGCTTTCTGCTTCATCTGCTGAAGTAAAAAACCTACGCATAATAAATAGTACTCTAGGATTGAAATGATGGGGATTTATAATCTCTGATTTCATTTACTCACCTTGCCAAACTAAGCATATAAAATATAAATAGTTACAAACAAATAAATACTTAGAGCATTTTGTGTTGCTTATGCCTCACGTACCTCTGTACAATAACCACATATTGTGCAGCTAATATTTATTAAAGTTACATCGCAAAAGCCTTACTTAAAGAAACACATGCTCTACTAATTATAACATACTTCTTAACCCTTTGGGTGAACTACTCGGCAATTGAATTACCGAGGATTCACGCTTAGTGTCCTAAAAACACAGGGTTAAGGCATTGCACGTTGTTACGTGTCTTTTACTGTTTACAGATCAGCAAAGAGGCATAGCTGTGCAATATAAGGAAAACATTAGTGGAATGAAGCTTCATCACAAAAGCCTTGAATTAGGAAAATTAGCTTGTTTACTATATAATTAACTAATATACTACATCAAACGGATAAGATCCTACATTTTTATTTTGATATAATAATTATATACTATTGATAATAGAACTTTTATATGCATTGCTAAATGCATCTTTGCACGAATGTTGTGGTGGAATAACTACAACTAATTTTTTTGGGGGTATTTATATATGTCAAACATTAAATGGCTTTGGGGCTATTTAAAAAAATATATGTGGTTATATGGTGCTGGTTTACTGCTATTGGCCATATTTTCTGTTTTGAGCCTCTATGTTCCGCAAATAATGGGACTGCTTGTTGATGATGTAATTATGGATGGAAAAATGGAGTTGCTAAAACCTCTGTTGCTGTCTCTAATAGGTGCAACGCTTTTTAGAACAATTCTTTCATATATCCATAGTTATCTTCAGCAAAAAACATCGCAAGATGTGATCCATGATATCAGAACAGATACATATGAAAGACTTAATAGTCAAGACTTTCCTTTCTTTGACAAGAATAGAACCGGCGATATTATGGCAAGAATGACGGGAGACATGGATGCTGTTAGGCACTTTTTAGCACATGTAATTCCACAGCTTGTAAAAGGTGGTGTAACCCTGATTTTTGCTATGTGGATGATGCTTGAAATAAATGTTGTGTTTGCATTATGCATTTTTGCACTTTCTCCTCTAACTATTCTAATCACTTTAAAGTTTGCAAAAGTCATCTTGCCCACATTTAAAGCAGCTAGGCATCAGTTTTCAAAGCTTAACACAGCCGTTCAGGAAAATGTAAGCGGGCATAGGGTGGTAAAGGCCTTTGCCAATGAAGAATTTGAACTACATAAATTTGATAAAGAAAATGAAACCTATAAAGAAAAGAATATAAACATATCTAAAATGTGGGAAAAGTTCTTACCACCTTTAGATTTTATGGTTAACTTAGTGTTCTTTGTTATCTTGCTTGTAGGAGGATATTCGGTTTCAAAAGACATCATTACAGTCGGACAGCTAGTAATCTTCCAAGGTCTTGCCCAAAGATTTAACATGCCAATGCGGATGGTAGGGTGGCTTACAAGTGACTTTCAACGTTTTAACGCAAGTAGCAGCAAAATTCAAGAGCTTATGTATGCCGAACCAAAAATTAAAAATATTGGTATAAAGCTTAATGATTTAAACATTAAAGGTAAGATAAAGTTTAGAGATGTAACATTTGGTTATAGAAAAAGTGTGGTTCTCAACGATTTAAACTTCGTAATAAAGCCCGGTCAAACTGCAGCATTTATCGGTGCCACAGGGTCTGGCAAAAGCACTATCATGAACTTAATACTTAGGTTTTATGAAACAGATGAAGGTCTAATACTTATAGATCGTATAAATATAAAAAATATCGACTTAAAAACCCTTAGAGACAGGGTTTCAATTGCTATGCAGGATATTTTCCTTTTCACCGACACTATAAAAGGCAATATTGCGTATGGGGTACCAGATGCAAGCTTTGAAGACATAAGGGAAGTAGCCAAAATTGCTGAGGCTGATGAGTTTATACAAGGATTCCCAGAAGGCTATAATACCATTATTGGAGAACGCGGTGTAGGTCTTTCAGGTGGTCAAAGGCAAAGGATTGCTCTTGCACGCACACTGCTTAAAGACCCCGATATTCTTATACTTGATGACACAACCTCAAGTCTGGATATTGAAACTGAGTTTAAAATTCAAAGAGCTCTTCAAAGGCTAAACCGGAAGAGAACTACTTTATTAATAACGCACAGGATTTCGTCTGTAATGAAAGCCGACCAAATATTTGTAATGGACAGAGGGAAGATTGTTGAAAGAGGTATACACAGTGACCTTTTAAAGAAAAAGGGTTTATATTACGATGTGTTTATAAATCAAATGGGAGATTTCAATTTAGGTAGTAAAACAAAGGAGGTCATCTAAATGGCACGCAATAAATTTGATGTGGATGAATCCCTTGAAACTGAATTTAATATAGAACACTTAAAACGGCTATGGGCATATATCAAGCCCTATAAAAAAGATATTATACTAACACTTATGATGGTAATACTCTCGAGTATCACAGTGTTAACGGGTCCATACTTGTTAAGATTTGCTATAAACATACTCATTCCCGCCAAAGCGACACTAAAGCTAGTAGTAGTGGCTTTTGTATACCTCATTTCCATTATCATAAGCATGATTTGTATGAAATATAGGATTAGAGTGATGGCAAGCCTTGCCCAAAATGTTATTGCTGACTTAAGACGCGATGTATTTATTCATTTGCAAAAGTTACCCTTTACCTATTATGATAGTAGACCCCATGGGAAAATAATTATTCGTGTGGTAAACTACGTTAATTCATTAAATGATCTGCTGCAAAATGGTATTATCAACATGATAACTGAGTTGTTCAGCTTGTTGTTAATAGTCCTTTTTATGCTAACAATCAATGTAAAGCTAACTCTTGTAAGCCTTGCGGGAGTTCCTGTACTTATAATTATTATATATATTATAAAAAACATTCAAAGGGTCCGATGGCAGATAGTTAGCCAGAAACAGTCAAACATGAATGCCTATCTTCATGAGTCGCTTACAGGTATAAAGGTTACGCAATCTTTCGTCAGAGAAGAAGAAAATGAAAAAATCTACGAAAGAACAAGCGATGATTGCCGTACTTCACATATTTCAGCCATAAAAGCTAATATAATATTATGGCCTCTAACTGAAAACATTTCTGTGCTTACTATATCATTGATGTATATCGCAGGTGTTGCATGGATTACTAATGCAAGGTTAGCTGCTGGGGATTTCGTTGCCTTTACAGCCTATATAACCAGCTTCTGGGCTCCTATAAATAACCTTGGAAACCTTTACAACCAAATAATTGTTGCTGCTGCATACTTAGAGCGTATTTTTGAAACTCTAGATGAGCCAGTTACTATTAAAAACGCCATAGATAGCTATGAACTGCCTCCCATTAAAGGCGAAGTGGAATTTGACAATGTCTTATTTAGCTACGAAAAGGGTACCCCCATTATAAAAAATATGAGCTTTAAAGTTAGTCAAGGAGAGACAATTGCTCTTGTGGGGGCTACAGGTTCGGGCAAGACTACAATAATTAATCTACTCACCCGTTTTTATGATATAAAGGAGGGCAAAATCCTTATAGATGGACATGACCTTTCAAAAGTATCACTTGATTCACTGAGAAATCAGATTAGTGTAATGATGCAGGACACATTCATTTTCTCCGGAACTGTGATGGATAATATACGATACGGGAAGCCCGATGCAACAGATGATGAAATAATTCAAGCTGCGAAGGAAGTTTTGGCTCACGATTTTATCATAGAAATGGAGGATGGATATCAAACACAGGTAAACGAAAGAGGTTCAAGGCTTTCGGTAGGACAACGTCAGCTTATTTCCTTTGCTAGAACACTGTTAGCCGATCCACAAGTCCTAATTCTTGATGAGGCAACCTCATCAATAGATACAAAAACAGAAAAGGCGCTTCAAATTGCATTGGACAGGCTGCTTAAAGGTCGTACTTCCATTATAATTGCTCACAGGCTTTCAACCATAAAGAATGCTGATCGTATCTTTTATATAACCGAAGGAAAGATCACTGAAACTGGCAATCATGATGAATTAATGGAGCTAAAAAAAGATTATCACTCCCTGTTTATGGGTCAATATAAAATGTTTAATGATAGCAGTGCCTAACGGAAACGACGCTTCATTTGCAAGAGCTGTATTTCGCTAATGTTTTCCTTATATTGCATAGCTTATCCCGAAATATGAAGG
>DASRMZ010000394.1:0-2988 GCA_035647675.1 Thermoclostridium sp.
TTCGAGTGTTTTTTGGAACATTAAAAAATCAAACGGAAAAGTCCATGTAATAATGTTCATCATCCAGTTTATAAAAATCAACATCAGTTCTCCCATATTGTTCCAAGTCCGAACGACAAACATACGCTCCGTTAGCAACCCCTATTCTATTTCTGAAATATTCTCCTAAAAGCGAATTATTCATTGGTGTGGTAATTGCCTTATCATTTTCCTGTTGAACACGAAGAATTAACTGCTTGTTATCATCAGTAACTACAGAAAAATGTTGTTTTCCCAATGGAAAGAACCCTGAACGGGCTATCTGAGCAGGCAACCCAATATAGGCTTGATTAGGCTCCCTTCCTTCACGCTGTCCCCAATTAAGACCTGATCTAGTTCCTGTTTCACCATTTCTTGCCAAAAGTGATAACTTTACAAGTTGTATCTCTCCTCCCAGAAGGGCTTGAGTATATCCTCCCTCGGAATCCAATACAGGGTTAGTAGGTGTAAACACTATGTTATCCTCAACTTCTGAGTGATTGCAATAAATAGAATCACCTTCAGCCTGGTTATAATAGTTAAAAGCATCTTCAGGATTGCAGGGAACTATATATTCCCGCCTACCAGTACTAAAACCAGCTTGTGTATAATTAGCCGATCCAGTGTATGCCTCAATGGGCACATCGTCCTTCAGCCAAATATAAAGTTTGCTATGCACAGGAGCTCCTTGGCATATATACTGGCATTGAAATTTTGAAAATTTTGATCCGTTATGGGAATCTACTAGTTGTTTAAACCCTTTATGTGCATCTATTGTTAATCCATCATAATTAGTCATACCAATAATTAAATTTATATCAACAGGATTTATTCTAAGCTCCTTTATTTTCATAATATGCCATGAAGCCATTGTAGGTGTGGCATAGCCTGAAAGTATAAGCAATTTCTGCCCCCCTCTAGTTATAGGATCAATTAATATTTTATCCACCATATCCGAACTAAACATAGCCGTTCACCATCCTATTCGTTAATGTTAGCAGGAACGCTCTCATATTCAATGCCTGCAAAACTATTTAAAATGGCCTCAAATATTACTCTCGCCCCCTCACAAGGAACTGCCATTCCAATCTGCTTACGTACGCTTTCTTTAGAACCCATAAACTCAAAGGTATCCGGGAAAGTCTGTAATCTCGCCCTTTCTCGATTAGTCAAGGCTCTAGGTTCTTCCCAATGATAAACGTGAGTTCCTCCGCCCCCGCTTCCAGTAACAGTATATGCAGGTTTATTGGGTTCAAGTCTTTTATAGATTTGACTCATTTTAGCTCCCCGTACATTAAGTTGCAATTCGGGAGGTATATCAGCTGTAAAGGCATTTTGCCCAGGTTTAATATGTTTCAGTCTTTTTACAACAGTCTCAGATTGCCTTGTCAATTCATTGTTAAATGCATCTTTAGGAATTGGAGGTTCTTCAATCGCCGTTCTGCATGTGTTATCAATTTCTTTATATGGTTCAGCTGAAGGTACTTTAAAAACTGTATTTTCACTTAAATCTTTTCTTATTCCAACAATTATTATACGGTGTCGTGCTTGCGGAATCCCATACTCCTCAAATTTATATAAATGAGGGGTAACAACATAACCCGCTTCCCTAAGTTCCGATAAAATTTTAGTAAATGCATTACCGTCATTCGCATTTCGTAATCCGCCTACATTTTCAGCCAGAAACCAGTCTGGTTTGAAAATTTTAAGTGCTTCAACTCCATATGAATAAAGCGGACCATATACTCCATCCATACCCTTTTGTTCACCTACAATACTGAAATCATTGCATGGAAATCCAAATGCCAATGCATCTATAGAAGATAATTTATCCATGTCTAATTTTCTAATATCTTCATGGTATACAGTTTCTGGATTACCATTGCAGATATTATGCCTGTATGTTGCACAGGTATCTTTATCATAATCATTTGCCCATTCATGGACAATGGAATATTTACCGTCTGAACTTAGAGCCCTCATCGCACCATTAGCTATGCCTCCTGGTCCGCAGAACAGCTCCCCTAATCTATATTTCATAATATGACCTCCCTATTTGCTGACAAATGATTCTTAGCTAAAATATCGATAGCTTGCTGAATAAAATTGCGTTCTTCATCGCTTAGTACCTCATAGTTTTTAAAAGGCTTCAATTGCGGTAAAATATCCGTATCATCCAAATATCCTGACATTTTATATAAATATATCAGATCGATTCGGTATAATTCTGCCAGCTTCTTTAATACCTCTGGAGAAGGTTCACTTACTCTGTCCAGTTCTATCCTACTTAAACGAGTGTTAGTTATCCCTGTTTGCTCATACACATCATTTAAACTTAAAGAAAGCTTAACTCGTTGCTCTCTAAGATAAGCACCTACTGAATTCATCATAACACCCCCCATGTTATGGAGTATATCACATTTGCAGCGATAACGCAACAATATCTATATTTTGCTGCTTTTTCGCTGCAAATATATTGAATATCAACCTTTTATGCCAATACTAAAATCCTCAATGTCATTTAAGGATTTTAGTATTGACATTCAAATTACTATAAGAGCAGTAACTTGCATCTTTCATCGTTACTGCCCCATACCTTAATCATAATAATCCACTATTTGTTCCATTACTATCCCTGATTCAAACTGTATCTCTAATCTCTCACCCTTATTTACTTTAATAGTCTTGATTAACCTTCGTACCAAGTCCTCATCAAACGCTCTTACATGTGGACTTACAGTCTTCAAGGTGCTGTCCGCCTCCGTTAATCGCTGTTCGTACATCTCATCCTGTTTCTTCTCTTGTACAAGCCTTATTTTCGCCTTTTTTAGCTCATTTATCTCTTCGGATATCCTTTTATATTCATTATCAAAATCTTCTGCTACAGCTCCTTGTTTTGCATTCTCTTCGATTAGTGCTAGCATTTCTTTTTGCAGAGATTCTATCTTTTCATCATGTTCAGTAGAAATT
>DASRMZ010000395.1:0-26385 GCA_035647675.1 Thermoclostridium sp.
TTTGATCGCCTTGTATATCAACAATCGAGATTTCTATGTCTGAGCCTATCATAATGGACTGACCCTTTTTCCTTGACAGCACCAGCATTTATTTCACTCCTTTTTGCTACCTATTCATTTGACGTTATATAATATTTCACAGGAAATGTGTCATCTTTCATTACAACTTGTTTTCCCATATTATTTTTTAGATTTATAAGTACGGGTGCCTTAAGGTTCACCGTCATTTTGGTAATATCTTCAGGTATTGTTACAATAGCCAATATTAATATGTTCTCTTTATCCTCTATATGTATTTCCTCTATCTCTTCGTCATCAACATCTACATAATAATCATCTTTTATATAGAATGGATCTACAACCACAAATGCAAGTTCTGGGTTGTCAAGGCTTTGCAGCCAAAAAAATGGACTTTCGTTCTCTTGTTTCCCAAGCAAAATATACTGCTTTACATTTTCAAAACCCGGTATTCCTAGTGGAAAGTGTAAAGCCTCCTTTTCATTCACATCTATAACACCAAAGTGCCTTGTTTGAAGTTGCATATTTATTCCTCCATTATATTCAAATAAGTTAGTTGATTGGCATTCACGCTCATATATTAAGTCGTTGCGATGTAAACCTAGTAGTGACTTATGTGGTGATAAGCCTATAAGCATAACCACATATCTTGTGCCGCAAAACTTGAAAATGTTATACCGCTAAATGCCATTTAGGTTAAAAAGTCAACCAAGCTGGGTTGGATTACCTTTGCGCCTACTGAAAGAGACGAATTATATACATTTAATTCATTCATCAAATACATAATTGTCTCGGCAATATCCGCATCCTCGTTTTTACTCATGAGCTTTGTAAAGCTGATGTTGTCATCTTCAAGCCTATTTGATGTAAGCTCTAACCTATTCATTCTTGCACCAACGCCTGCACGCACCCTCAATACATTATCACTGTCGCGTTCTAGCTGGCCAAGCACCGCCCCTACATTTGTCCCATCGCCAGATTCAAGCGCTGCAAGAAAGTCATCAAATGTTTGTATTATACTGCTTTTTTCACCAGCTATGGCATCATTTCCATAATTAAATACATCACTTCCGGCAACATTAATGCTTATGTCATCACCTATACCTACCTCATAGAAAATTTGCTCGCCATTTGCAATGTCAATTTGAAAAACTCCGTCTTCATCCATTAATGGCTTGTCGGTTTTAAAGCCTGAAAAAATATATCTACCCGAATATGTAGTATTTGCAAGATGTGTCATCTGTATTTTCAACTGCTCGACTTCAAGCTTGGTCTTTTCCATATCCTCAGGTGTATTGGTTCCGTTGCCTGCCTGAACTGCTAACTCTTTAGTCCTCTTTAATACCTCTCCTACTTGCTTGAGAGTTGTCTCACTTATCTCCATCCATGATGTAGCATCTTCAACATTTCTTTTGAATTGTTTAATTTCCGCTACGTCTGTGCGCAGCTTCAGTGCTCTTGATGCCACAATTGGATCATCTGATGGCAGGGAAATTTTCTTTCCCGTTGCAAGCTGGTTTTGACTCTTGCTTACCCTACCTAGGTTTGTACCTAAGTTCGATAGCATATTGTTAATGAGCATGTTATTTGTAATACGCATAATCTCACTCCATTCTAAGAAATCTTAACATCTAAACTCCCAAGCGGTTTACTAAAACATCCAACAGTTCTGCATGGGTTTGAATCATTTTTGCTGCAGCATTGTATGCGTGCTGATATCGTACAAGGTTTGCCATCTCTTCATTTATTGAAACACCTGATAGTGATTGGCGTCTATTTTCTATTTGGTTAGTCATGGTCATTTGATTTTTATAATAATGTGTAGCCTGCTGCCCGTCAACGCCCATGGTTGATATTATTGTTTTTATAAAATCCTCCGGAGCACCTTCGTTGAACATATATGTATTATGTCTTAAGTCCAAAATAGCATCCATCACTGCTACATTTCCAGGCTCCTCTGCTGCTCCAATTATGGCGATATTGTGGGTAGGATTGTCATATACCTCACTGCTAACAGAAAAATTCTTTGCTGTAATCTGCGAATACATCTCATTGTAATAATCAATATCAATGTCAGCGGGGCTATCTCCTGCAAATAGTGCAAATGTTGTGCTGTCCATTGGATTTCCATCCTCATCAAGTATTGTGAAAAACCTAATGCCTGCCGCCTCGTCACCTTGCTGTGAATCCAGCGTATATCCGTCAATATGACCAAGTGTTTTATCAATAACACCATCACCATCAATATCGATAATACCTTCATTGAATGTGCGGGCAAACACCCTTACAAACTCATTCATTTTCCTTTGGTAATATGGTACGCCTCTATAATCTGGGCTTCCATTTGCTCCATCATTACCATCTCTTACTTCAAGATAACCCTTTAATTCTCCGGATTTTATTGATACTCTGTTGCCATCTGCCCAACCAATCTCATAAAGGTTTTCTATATCCTCATCATTTGCTTTTTCCTTGCGTTGCACAGCTTCAAGGTGTGAAACATTATAATGATCAACAATGGCTTTTCCGTTTATTGTAACCACAAAACGCATATCCTCAAGTCCTGTAGGTAGTTTTCCATAGCTTATTTCATAAGCTTCAACATTTACAAGCTTTGCTATTTTATCAACAAGGTTTCCTCTTTGATCTCTGAGGTCATTGGCAACATTTCCCGTTACCTCATAGTTATAGATCTGCTTGTTCAGTCGTGATATTTGATCTGCTAAGGAATTTACTTCCTGTACCTTTGCATAAATAATATCATTCACATCGTTTTGAAGGTATTCAAAATGCGATGCCACGCTATTAAAATACTTAGTAAGCATTACTGCCTTTTCTTTAAGAGCCGCACGAGAGGAATGACTTGATGGATCTGTGGATAGCTGTTGTAATCCATTATAAAATTCATTCATTACAGTACTAAACCCACTATTTGAAGGCTCATTATACAAAGCCTGCATTTCTTCTAAAAGAGTACTCTTTACATCCCATTCTCCAAGATACTGTGCCTCGCTGCGGTATTTAACATCTACATATTCATCGCGAACTCTTTTAACTCCTCTAACCTCCGAACCTGTACCTAGCATTCCTGAGCCGTCCACCATAAGCATGGGTCTGGCAGCAGTTTGCTCTAGCACCTGTCTTGAGTAACCTGGAGTATTTATATTATCTACATTATGATTTACATTTGTCATACCGCGTTGTGCGGTATAAAGTCCTCTTGTGGCAATATCTAAACCAAAAAATGATGACCTACTCATTTACAAAACTCCTCTCAAATCCTTAACATCGCAAATGCCCAATAAAGGCTTTCGCCGATGTACCTTACCCCCTACCTAGAACCCATCCTATTTATCAAGGTGTCCAGCATTTCATTTATAACACCTATTGTTTTGGTCGCTGCGTTATAAGCATATTTGAACTTAATCATATTGCTCATTTCCTCATCAAGTGAGACACCCATTGTACTTTGTCTGTCATTATCGGCAGCAAGAACAAGCGATTTTTGGTTTTGGGTAGTCTTTAATGCTTCATTTCCTACGTTCCCCACCCTCAGTATTATATATTGGTAATATGAATCAGTACTTAAAATCTGAGTGGAGCTTTTCATAATATCTTTATTTCTAAGGCTTGAAATCAAATGTGCTATACCATTGTCACCCTTTGCGCCTGTCGCAGATGCAACAATGTTGTTTAAATCCTTTATGCCATCTGAAATCTTTATATTACCCATTTCCATTGGAATATTATCTTCTATGGGCTCAAAAAACAGTCCACCATCGTTACCATTCAAGGTTTTCCCTGCTAAATGCAGACTATTTACTTCCCTTGCCACAATGTTTACCACAGCATTGAGCATTTTCCTGACGGATGAAATGATGTCAAGCGACTCATCTACAGTAGCAATCTGCTTATTCACATCCTCTACAGTAGCTACTCCCATTTCAGATATAGCTTCCTCGGCATTTGCAATATCGTACAGTGAACCGCCAGTTGCATGGGTTATTGCATCCCAACCAACCTCTCCCGTTGTATTTGTAATGACGGATGCTTTTATGTTTCCGCCTTTAAGAGTGTCTGCAAAACCGTCTATCTGTTCATCATCTCCACCTA
Organism: Thermoclostridium sp.; assembly: GCA_035647675.1. Taxonomy (GTDB): domain Bacteria; phylum Bacillota; class Clostridia; order DSM-8532; family DSM-8532; genus Thermoclostridium. The sequence continues at coordinate 4,132 of DASRMZ010000395.1, forward strand.
GGCCCTCCTGCGTATATACATATAAATACCTATTGGCTTCGCTTGTGAAGGGAGATGTTCCATTAAGCCTGTCAACAACCATTCCAAAATCCGAACCTACATTGCCTGTGGAGGTTAGAGCATTAAGTGCATTGACAAAGTCTTCTTCACTTGTACCAAAGTCTTCACTTACAACTCCCGCGCCATCATATGCCATAAGGCGCAGATTATAATCTAATCCCCTGTTTTTTATATCCTTAATATAGCTTTCCATGTTATCCCTTAATACGGATAGGTTCTCTTCAGATATATTTGACACATCCACAGCAAAGGTTATGTCTGCAGTTGTATTTGGGGTACCATTCTCATAGCTTCCTTTTGCACCACTAACATTTCCTCTTGACTCTAATAGTCCTCGAATCTCACCCGCACCTACATTTATTTCAACACCTAACCCTTCTACTTCGGGTACCACAAAATGTGACAGTGAGCTGTTTTGTGCAGGTACAATCCTTGTTTGCTTGGTTTTGCTTACAAGGAAATAGCCTCCAACTAAAACATCCATATGACCATCGGGGTGCTCACGAATATCAGCCTTAACAAGCTTCGATAGCTGGTCCACCAGATAGTTACGCTGATCATAATAGTCGTTTGCGTTATTGCCGGCGGTCTTTGCTTTAGCCACTAAATCATTTAAACCGGCTATTTTGCCTGTTATGTCATTTACTTCATCTATCCTTTTAATAACCTCTGTGTTTATATCATCTTGAAGCTTATTTATCTGATTACCCATATGGTTTAAATGGTAAACTAAAGCCTCACCTCTTTGCTTTACTATTGCCCTCATAGTAAGGCTGTCCGGTGCCTTAGACAACTCATTCCATGAATTCCAAAACTCATTTAATGTGTTTTGTAGACCGTCAAGCATTGGTTCGCCCAATATAGCCTCAAGATCCTTTACACTATTATAGCGGGCTTCCCAATACCCAAGTGAGTTGGCTTCATTGCGATATATATTATCAAGAAAGGTATTGCGAATTTGGCGAACCTGTTCTATGTCCGCTCCCATCTCAACCCAATTATTTGCGACATACTGAGTGTTTGCAGTTCTCATAATGGCCTGTTGTCTTGCATAGCCAGGCGTACCTATATTCGATATATTATGACCTGTTACTTCAAGGGCCTTTTGGTTACTATACATTCCCGATACTGCGGTATTTAGCCCTATGAAACTAGTTGCCATGAGAATTCACCTCTTTAATACTTAATATCCAAAACATTTCTATCCTTTGCTTGCGTGGTATTTCCTGTGCTTCCATACTGTGTAGTCTGGGGACCTGTCTGTGTCAAAAGGTTTAGAGAAAAATTTACATATTCGATAGAGTTGTTAATCAGCTTTTGATTTAATTCATTTTTCTCTCTTATCTGTTCAATAAGTCGGTTAAGCTCGTCCCTTTTTGACGAAAGCTTTTTAGCCTCTTTTGCAGGTGCTATACCTATTAAATATGAAATATTTATGTCTTCACACTTTTTTCCCGTTATTTTTGCAATGTGTGCAATTATTTTATCCGCTGCCTCTACAAGCTTATTTAGCTCGTTTATATATCTTTGCTCTTTTACAACCGTCGCCTGTAAACTTTCCACATCGCCATTAATGATTACATTTTTTTTGTTTTCCACCTCTTGCAAAACCTTTGTATAAATTTTAATCTCATATTCAAAAATCTTTATTAGGTTATCAACCCAGATTGTATCAATCATTTTCGTCCCCCCCACGATATATCGGCATCACTTCCTATTGTATATATCGGAAACGTATAAAAACGGGATAACACTCAATTTACTGTTATCCCGTCAGTTTATCTTTTGTAGATGATTTTGTAGAAATTAAATTCGTTTCCCGAATAGATGTTGAACCATTTTTTCAGCTATATCTTCATCATTAACTGAATACTGTCCCTTTTCTATCTGTTGGGAAACATCCTGAACTTTTCCCTGCCGAATGTCCGGTGTGTTTTTCAAAGCATTCATTGCAACTTGGAAATCTTTTGCCTGTCCAGAGATCTTAAATTCATCCTTCTTCGACGCAACAACATCACTTTTTTTAATTTTATCAACAGAGCTGTGTTGATTATATATACCGAACACCTTGGGATTATTGGCGCCCCAAATCTTCATTTATATCCCTCTTTCTTGTGCTGTATGCTATATGAATATCAGCAAAATGCTGAATATCTTCTGTATAATTTAACTTGCCACTGATAGTATCGTCAAAATTGTATAATCATTTAATGGTTATGTGAAAATTTCCTGAAATTAAAATCTACTTTAAAAATCCATTTGGATTAATTTAAAGCATATTACTGCTTTACCAGTTGCTGTACGATGGTTTAACTATTAAAGGCTCTGAATAATTATTTATTGATTAGTATTTATTTATCGGGTCTTCTATGTTTATAATATAATCCGAATTCGTCCTTCTCGTAGGATCCACCTTTATCTTGACTACGTCTCACGTTTTCCTTTAGCTCATTACTTGCTTTCAACATTTCCCTGCCTAAATCTCTTGAGCATCCAGCACAAAACCTTCCACTTCGTATTCTAACACCACAATTTTCACAGTTTATAGCCACAGGGCTGTCCTCGCTAACCTCCAGCCTTTCCTCCCTGAGCCAACGGTTAATTTTCGATATCTTAACCTCTGTATTTTCCGATACCTCTTGCATGTTTGCACCTGGATAGTCTCTTAAAAAAACTCTTACTCTTTCAAATTCTTCCTCATCCATTTTCCTACAAACGGGACAAAGCATTGTTCCACCTGTAAATTGAAATATTTTACGACATTGTCTACAATTCCTTATTTGTGCCATGATATCACTCCCACTTCATTTATCGGCAATTTCGCCTAATAAGTCCACTGAAAATATATGGTTTCACCAACAAATTCTTTAAATTATTAAAAGGCTCTTTAAAAGGCTTTTGTGATGTAATATCACAAAATGCTCCTTAAAGCCTTCTGCGCATAGCTATAACGTAGGCATCAACATGTGCAGCTCCAGCATTTAATAATGCCTCTGCACAGTTTTCCAATGTACTGCCTGTTGTGGTTATATCGTCAACAAGAAGAACCTTGCAGCCTTCGATTAGATTTGGATTGTTAACATGAAAAGCCCCCGAGAGGTTTTTCAGCCGCTCTCCCCTTCCCAATGTGCTTTGAGGAGCCGTATTAACTGTTTTTATTAGGACCTTTTTTAGCATGGGTATTTTAAAGCGAACGGCAAGGCAGGATGCAAGTAGCTCTGACTGATTATACCCTCTTTCCATCTTCCTTGCCCGATGCAGCGGAGCAGGTATTACAATATCATAATTGGGCTTAGATGCCTGACTTTGTTCGGTAGAGGTCTTTGAGCTTTGAAAACTATTTTGACTGTCACAAGGCTTGAGCGAGTATAGATATTCCTTAAGTAGTGGATAAGATAAATCAATAAGTACAGATGCGATATGTGGATTGTCATTGAATTTAAGTCTATGTATTGCCTCTCTAATACCACCTTCATAGCTAAATGCCGTAAAGAGTTTAGAAACATTGCAATCAGGCAGGTTTTCATACTCCTTTTCTTTGAGTACCTCTATACTTTCTTGGCAATTTGTGCAAACCTCTTTTGATGTGTCAATTGGAAGAATAGTATCGCAGCATATACACCTTACTGGGAAAAGGAGCCTTAGAAAATACTCAGTTCTCTTAATTTTAACATTCATGGTTTCCTCCGGACTTTAATCTCCAAGCTCCATGGGCTTGAGCTGCTCAATAAGCCTGTCCTTTAGGCTGGTATAGCGCTCTCTTTTTGTTATATCGCTAACCATTTGCTCCATGGTTTTCCTATACCCCACCAAAATCACAAGATCCCTGGCTCTTGTAACTGCAGTATATAAAATATTTCTACAACGTAGCATAGGTGGAATATTTGACAGAGCTATAACAACTGCTGGAAATTCACTGCCTTGACTTTTATGAACTGTTATCGCATAGGAGTGTTCTAACTCATCTAATATGTCAAAATCATATTCAACAAGCTTTCCATCATCAAATAAAACCGACAATGAGCTGTTTTTTAAATCGATTTCGCGGATAATTCCCATGTCTCCATTAAATACACCATCTCCGTGCGTAGATTGTTTCCCATCTTCGAATATTACCCAGGGCAGGCTATAATTATTTTTTATTTGCATAACCCTGTCATTTTCTCTAAAAACCACGTTTCTATAAGATTTTTCCTTCAATCCTTCCTGCGGTGGATTTAATCGCTGTTGAAGTGCAGTATTTAGGCTATGAACACCCGCATCACCTTTTTTAGACGGAGATAAAACTTGAATATCCCTAATAGAATCAAGCCCGTACTTTTCAGGGATTCGTGTTGTACACAGCTCAAGTATAGCAGATGATGTGCTTTGGGGATTGTTTCTTGAAACAAAGAAGAAATCCTCACTAAGCGCATTTTCTTCCGGTAGCTGTCCTTTATTTATTCTATGTGCATTTACAACGATAACGCTTTCCTCAGCTTGGCGAAAGATTTTGTTCAAGCGAATGGTTTCAATACTCTGACTTTCTATAATATCGTAAAGAACACTACCAGGACCTACCGATGGAAGCTGGTCCACATCTCCAACAAGGATAAGCCTTGTACCCTGCTCAACGGCTTTTAAAAGTGAATTCATAAGTAAAATATCCACCATTGAAACCTCGTCTATAATTATGACATCAGCTTCTATTGGATCCTGTTCATTTTTTTTAAATTCTCTATGAGCATCATCAATGGAAAATGCCGTTTCTAAAAGGCGATGGATGGTTTTTGCATCCTTGCCTGTCGCCTCTGTCATCCTCTTCGCAGCTCTGCCAGTTGGTGCAGCCAGTGCAATCTTCATATCGCTATTTTCAAACATTGATATAATGCCTTTAATTAATGTGGTTTTCCCCGTACCCGGGCCACCTGTAATAACTAAAATACTCTCTGTTGCGCTAAGCTGTATTGACTGTAATTGCTCCTTGGTATATTCAATATTTAGGTTACCTTCAACCTTTTGCAATACTTCATCCAGATTAGCAACTTCCTTTTTGGGTGTAGAATTCATTAGGACATTCAGCTTTCTACTGACATTTTGTTCTGCCTTATAAAAAGCAGACAAATATACACGCGACTCATCAAAGGTATTTTCAATATAAATACTTTCTTCGAAGGTCATTTTAGATAAAGCATTTTCAACCACTTCGGACACTGTATTTAAAAGGCTTGAGGTATGTGAAACCAAAATATCGGAGGGCAAATATACATGACCATTTTGGACTGCCTTTGACAATACATATTCAATGCCACTCATGATGCGAAATTGGGATTGACTATCAATTCCCAATGATATAGCAACCCGATCTGCAATTTTGAATCCTATATTTATTTCCTCATCGGTTAGTCTATAAGGGTTGCGTTTTATTACGTCAATGGAATTACTTCCAAACTTCTTCCACACTTTAACTGCGTATGTAATTGATATTCCATATTTTTGAAGGAACATAATGGTCTGACGTATTTGCTCTTGCTCCATAAAGAACTGCCCAATTTGCAGAGCTTTAGCGGCACTAATTCCCTTTATTTCTGACAGGCGTTTAGGTTCAAATTGTAAAACCTTTATGGTCTCTTCACCAAATTTTTTTATGATCCTTTTTGCGGTGACTTCACCAATGCCTTTAATAACACCAGAAGAGAGGTACTTTAATAACGAGTCGGTTGTTGTGGGTAATGATCTTTCGAAGGATTCAACCTTAAGCTGCTTCCCATAAATTTGGTGGTTCGTCCAATTGCCTTTTGCAGTAATATTTTCACCAACAGCAAGCTGCGGCATGTTCCCCACAATGGTAATCTGCTGCCGCCCAGAGCGTATAACACAAATGGTATACCAATTCTCGCTATTACAGTATATAATATCCTCTACTATTCCTTCAATTTGTTCCAAAAGTATCTCCGTAAAAGGTTTCTAACCGCTTAAAACCTCTTCTTTATCGCATATTTTTAGATTTTCATTACATTCCATTCTACCCCAATTTATGCTTTCCATCAACACTAAGCGCGGATACTCTAAGCAAAGCTTTTCTACAAGTGGCCTATTGGGATCACCTGTTTCAAGCTTAATATAAAGACATCCATCCATTTTTAACTTCTCAGAAATTTCGCCCAGAAAGATACACCGAATTTTACCTTCAAGACCTTCATCTCCTGGAGCGGGAAAGAAACATAATTTCCCACTACAGGATTTAGAACTTGTTTTAATTTTGAGTGTAATATCACATAATAAATGAATAAAACCATAGATAGCCAATAACGATAGTATAACGTATATTGCCATATTTCTTCACAACCAGAAATTTGTTCACTACATTTTATGCAGGAGATATTTTTTTGTTATAAATATTGCCCTGTTTCTAATAATTCAAGCTTTATTTATTTTTATTTGTTTATTTGTTTTAATTTTAATTAATTAATTAATTTTTATTTATTTATTTATTTTAAGGCGCATCAAATGCCTGCTTGACTTTTCAAATCCTTAGCTTTGTCGGTCTTTTCCCAGGTAAAGTCGCTATCTTCTCTGCCAAAATGTCCATGCGTCGCTGTTTTTCTATATATAGGCCTTCTTAAATTCAAATGACGTATAATAGCATCGGGTCTAAGATCAAAGTTTTCTTCAATTAGTTTTAATATCCTCTCATCGCTAAGCTTTCCTGTACCAAATGTGTCCACCATAATTGATACCGGCTTAGCAACACCAATGGCATAAGCTAACTGAACCTCACAGCGTGCTGCCAATCCAGCCGCTACAATATTTTTCGCCACATACCTTGCAGCATACGAGGCTGATCTATCAACCTTTGTAGGATCTTTGCCTGAAAAAGCTCCTCCACCGTGCCTACCCATGCCGCCGTAAGTATCCACAATTATTTTCCTGCCTGTAAGACCTGAATCGCCTTGCGGTCCTCCTACAACAAATCTCCCAGTAGGATTGATATAATATTTTGTGTCCTCATCCAATAGCCTCTCTGGGATTACTGGCTTAATAACGTGCTGCATAATATCGCTTTTTAAAGTTTCGTACTCCACCTCTGGACCATGCTGAGCAGATACTACAACTGCATCCACACGAATTGGTCTTCCATCCTCATACTCAATAGTCACTTGGGATTTGCCATCGGGTCTTAGATAATCCACGATGCCTTGTTTGCGTACATCGGTAAGCCTTTTTACAAGCTTATGTGCCAGTGAAATGGGCATTGGCATAAGCTCTGGTGTTTCATCACAGGCATAGCCAAACATCATTCCTTGATCCCCGGCTCCAGTTAATTGTGCACTGTCATCTTCAACTACCTTTTCTTTAGATTCAAGTGCATTGTTAACACCTAACGCAATGTCAGGAGATTGTTCATCTATTGAAGTTAAGACAGCACAAGTATCGCAATCAAAACCGTACTTAGCCCTATCATAACCAACATCTCGAATGGTATCTCTTACAACCTTTGGGATATCCACATAACAGTTTGTGGTTATTTCACCCATAACCAAAACCATTCCTGTTGTTACTGCCGTCTCACACGCAACCCTTGCCATAGGATCCCTAGCAAGTATTGCATCAAGTATTGCATCTGATATATTATCACATATTTTATCGGGATGACCTTCAGTTACAGATTCCGATGTAAATAGTATTTTTGACATAAAACAGCCTCCTTGTATAGTGTAGTTTTTAATACAAGATTACCTTACTTTAAAAATCAATACATTTTGCATCCAAGGAAATTAATATAAAAATAAAGAAATAAATCTATCTTGAATTGCAATTGTTTGTATAGATGATGATAGCATATCCTCCTTAAAAAAACAATATTTTCATGCGCGATGCACAGGAAAAAGGCTACCTTTAATTACAGTTCACATCTATCTCTCAGTGAACAATAACAATTACCTTTAAAAAAAGAGCCGAACTCAGATCTATTTTATGAGTTGGCCCTTCTTTTAATTATTCTTTTTCGAATAAGGTTTTATCAACGCCACAATCAGGGCAAACCCACTCATCTGGAATATCCTCAAACGGTGTTCCTGCCTCTACACCATTGTCTGGATCCCCTACCTCCGGATCATAAACATAACCACAAATAGTACAAACCCATTTTTCCATAAATAAACACTCCCCTCTTTAGATTAGAATATACCACGTATATTCTTTATATAACATATTTTTGATAATTTATAAATAACAATTTACACAAAGGGTCACATTTCACCCGTCATATTTTGCGATATAGCTGTGCACTAACGAAAACTACGCTTCTACTGCACAGCTATATCCTTCCGGTTACCTGTAAACAGTAACCCCAGTCTGACGATTCTTTTGTGTAAAACGGATACAAAGGGAGGACCATTCTTTTGTGTAAATGCAAAAGATGTAACGCCACAAAATATTATAAATTAATGCCAACTGTAGAAACAAGCTTAATACATTTCTGTTTTTGCCTATGCCTTTCAGTTAGCGATATTGCGATATTTTTATAAATAACTATTGAATATATTGGTTCAGTGTCTCTTCACGTTTACGGTGATGCTTCCACAGCGCATATTGCAATCCGTCTGCTATAGTCTCAGCCATCTTCATTACTGTGCCCAATCTCGTATTTTGTAATATAATAAAATCCATAAATCCGCCTTGATTAACAACTCCTGTTATATGAATGTCACCTGCTTCAGGTAGAGTTTTTTTAAGCCCGGAGCCTGGTTTTAAAGGTCCTTCCCCTATAGTGATCTCGCCTATATGTTTATATGAGCCAAGGCACGCATCTATGGCTATTGTGAAGTTATGTGGAATTTCTTTATTTATTCTTTCCAGTGTGTCACAAAGGTTTCCTGCGTGGACGGGCTGCTCAAGTGTCCCAAATACCACTGCCCCTAATGTATGGTAGTTGCTTAGCCTGTATCCAACCAAAGGTCCAAGAGCATCTCCCGTGGCTCTGTCGGTTCCAATGCACAAAACAACAACCTTTTTTTTCATATTTACATTATTTAAATGCTTAAGTATTGCCTTTGATACTTCTAATACTGCACTACATCTATAACTATCAATACAATCCTTCAAAATATTTCCCCTTTGCTAATGGGCAGTTTGCGATGTTATATATTTTACGTAATTGTGGTATGTATGAGAGTTTGCCACCACATATTGTACGTCTTATATTTATTTAGGTTACATCGCGAAAGCCTTTTATATACCCTTATCAATTCAGTAAACTATTTAATGATTATTCCCACACCTACCATACTTATGCATTAATAAGAAAAAAGTATAATGAAGGGTTACATCACAAAATCCATTATTAAGGTTAAATCGCAAAATACCCCAATTATTTCATTGCGACTATTATCATTTCGTGTTAATATATGTTTAATAACAGAATTTTTTGTTTAGGCAGGTTTATATATGTTTTCAACTTATTACTCTTCTAAAAACTCAAGCTTTAAATTTATATTAGACATACTTGATGGTATGAGTGACTGGGTGCGTGTTGTCGATAATGACTGCAATGTTATTTTCATAAACCGTTCTATGGAAGAAGCTCTGAGTATAGAAGACCTATCTGATAAAAAATGTTATGAAATTATAGGTTCTACTACCGCTTGCAAAAACTGCACATCTAGGAAAGCAATCTTTGAGGGTGCATCCCTAAAGAAGGAAGAAGCGTTTAATGGTAGAACCTACTCTATAATGAGCTCCCCTATTATTGCAGATGATGGAAACATCTACTATGCAGTTGAAGTATTGCGAGACATTACCAAGGAAAAAGAATTAGAAAGTGAAATTGTTAAACAAAATCTTAAGCTTCAGCATGATCTTGAAATGGCTAAAAAGTTACAGCTGCAGCTTTTACCAAGCAATATTAAGTCTCCGCATTTAGACTTTGCTTATGCATATGAGCCTTGTGAGGAGTTAAGTGGGGACATGGTAAATATTTTTCAGGTTGACAAAAATCATATTGGTATTTATATAGCCGATGTCGCAGGGCATGGTGTTTCCGCATCAATGCTTACAATCTTTATAATATCCACTCTTAATAAAAAAACTCGTTCACCTGCCAGTGCTCTTTACCGCCTTTTTAAGCAGTTTAACGATGGTGATCTTGATAAGGATTTGTATATCACCATATTTTATGGAATCTATAATGCAAACACACAAGAGTTCACCTATTCCAATGCAGGACACAATTGCATCCCGCTTATTATTAGTGACGATGGAGTACAAAATCTTTATTCCCCCGGTACACCCATCAGTAATTGGGTTGAAAAGCCAAGTTATTATGACTCAACAGTTAGTCTTAATGGTGGGAACAAGCTTTTCCTATATACCGATGGCATAACCGATCAATGGCTTAAAGAACCTAATGAGCTCATGTCAGATAGCTATATTATGGACATATTGCGCGATAAAAATATGGACCTTAAAACCTCTCTAGATTCGATATGTAAATATGCCCATGCTCGTCTTGATAAAATAGGTGCAAAACAAAAAGACGACATGACTATGGTTTTATTGCAACCAATCAAAACGGCCCATAACTAAAATTCATATAATCTTCAAGTTTACTCTCAATACAGTACCACCATATTTATTAAGGCGTTACGGGTTATTCCGTTCCCTTCATATTTTGAGATATAGCTGTGCAATATAAGGAAAACATTAGCGGAATGAAACTTACCCATCCCGGGGGCATGCTTCGGGTGATTTGTCTCCTTTGCGGCAAAAGCACTAAATCTAATACAACGCCTTAAATTGTGCGGTGCTTTTAGTGAGTGGTCAAAGGCTCACAGGTCGCTCATTATCACGTTTAATATATAGGGTAGGCAGTATGTGCTTCGAAGCATTACCGCTGGCGTCAACAAAAGCACCCGAATCTCCCCCTACTTATTATGTGAATAGTTACTTTTCCGTTATTGCACAGCTATATCTCTTGGATTACCTGTGAACTGTTACCACCCACCTCCAAATTTAAAAATTTTGTGATTAAGTGTTTATCTTTTGGATATAATAGCTTATAATATATGCTAATGCAAAGCATTCGCATTTGGTTTGGAGGGTGATAACAAAATGCAGATTATGTCCAAAAAGAATCCTATGAAACAGAATTATTTTTTATATAAACGTTCAAAACCTACTCATACTCGCGGTGATGAACACTTTGTAAAAAAACGCAGTTCCTTGTTGATTGCGATTACATTTATTGCACTATTCACAGCTTCTATGCTATTAAGCTCCTGCAGTGCAAATAACACTAATAGCACAAACCATGAAGATGGGAAGGTTACAGCTTACACCAGTTTTTTTACAATGTATGATTTTACTTCAAAAATAGGTGGGGATAAGGTTAACATTATTAACATGGTTCCATCGGGAATGGAGCCGCATCATTGGGAGCCTAGTCCTAGAGATGTGGCAGGCTTATCCCATGCAGACCTGTTTATTTACAATGGTGCAGGTATGGAAGGCTGGGCTGAAAAAGTAATCGGATCAATAAGTAATGGCGATCTCATAGCAGTTGAAGCCTCTAAAAATATAGCTATACAACAATCTCAGCATACTCATGAAAGTGGAGAAAATGATACAGAAGCTGACAAAGGGCATTCCCATAATGATCATAATCATGATTATGATCCGCATGTATGGCTAGATCCTATGAATGCTAAAATTCAAATGAATGCCATTAAAGAAGCATTAATAGGAATTGACGCTGAAAATACAGAATATTACCAACAAAATTATGAATTCTATGCAAAAAAGCTAGATGCTTTAGATGAACAGTATAAAGAAGCGGTGGCAACGTTTTCAAAGAAGGAAATAGTTGTATCCCATAAAGCCTATGGTTATTTATGTACTGCATATGGTCTAACACAGATTGCCTTAGAGGGAATTGCAAGTGAATCGGAGCCAACCCCTGCTAAAATGGCTGAAATAGTTGACTTTATACGTGATAATGATGTAAACGTCATATTTTTTGATGGACTTTCCAGCTCAAAGGTTGCTGACGCTGTTGCACGAGAAACTGGTGCAAGTGTTGCTGTTCTATGCCCCATCGAAGGGGTAAGTCAAGAGGATATAAAAGAAGGCAAGGATTACTTTTCTATAATGGAAGATAATTTAGAAGCCCTCTCAGCAGCTTTAAAATAGAAGATTTTTGAGATGTAGCACTGCAAAATGCTCAATAGGGGGGTTTTTTGATTGTCTGCGATAGATGTGCAAAACCTGTCTTTTTCATATAAAGGCAATCCAGTATTTAAAGACATTAGCTTTAAAGTTGAAAAGGGTGATTTTGTAGGTGTCATTGGTCCTAATGGCTCTGGAAAAAGCACTTTAGTTAAGCTACTTCTAAAGATTCTTACCCCTGAAAATGGACAAATAAAAATCTTAGGTGAAGACGTTAATAAATTTACCGGGTGGTCTCAGGTGGGTTATGTTTCTCAAAAAGCAAACAGCTTTAATGATGATTTCCCTGCCACAGTCAAAGAGATTGTGGGTATCAATTTGCAGGCCAACACCGGGATATTCAAACGCAAGCCTGCCGATTATGATGAGCGTGTTTATGCTGCTTTGAAAAGTGTAGGTATGCAAGATTATCAGAACAAGCTAATAGGTAAGCTTTCTGGCGGGCAGCAACAAAGAGTATTTATTGCCCGGGTTTTAATTGGTGAGCCCAAAATAATGTTTTTAGATGAGCCAACTGTAGGAATAGATTCAAAATCTGACGAAGCACTACATTGTCTTTTATCAAGACTTAATGAACAATTAGGCATTACAATAATTATGGTAACCCATGATATAGCCGCCATAACAGTACATGCTAATAAGCTCTTATGCTTTGGCGGGGATGATTTGTTTGTACATGATGTTGGTGGCGCCGTTACTGATGAGTTTTTATCAAAAATATATGGTTACAACGTAAAGCATGATTGCTCAAGCTGTGAGTATATGATACAGCTTAAAGCTGACGAATGAAACCACTTACATAAGCCGCAGATTCTAAGGACGTTTACCTTTAATGTTCTAAGAACGTTTGCTTTTAATGTAGTTATTAATTGGGGGATGAAAAATGCTGGAGATATTTCAATATGATTTTATGATAAATGCCTTTATCGTGGGCATATTAATTGCCATAATAACCCCTTGCATAGGAGTGGTTGTAGTATTAAGGCGGCTGTCGACCATCGGCGATGCCCTCGCTCATGTGTCACTTGCTGGGGTAGCAGCAGGACTGGTATTTGGAATAAACCCTATTTTAAGTGCAGTGCTCTTTGCAATAATTGCAGCCCTTAGCATAGAAAACATACGCAAGGCGATACCAAGGTATGGGGAAATATCCACTGCTGTTATGACTTCAGTTGGAATTGGTCTTGCAGCAATACTTTCGGGTTTTGTCAAAAGCGCTAACTTTAATAGTTTCCTTTTCGGAAGCCTTGTAGCCATAAGTCCGTTCGAGCTTTATCTTGTTGTTGCACTTTGCATTGTTGTGTTAACTGTTTTTATATTACTTTTCCGAGTTTTATTTTATATTACCTTTGACGAGGAATCAGCTAAGCTTGCTGGTATACCTGTAGGCATCATAACGGGTGCCTTTACTATTTTAACGGCCGTAACAATTGCCATATCCTCAAGAGTGGTGGGTGCTCTTGTTGTATCATCAATGATGGTGCTTCCTGTAGCCACTTCAATGCAGGTATCAAAAAGCTATAAACAAACTGTAATTTATTCTATTTTGTTTTCGGTATTGTTTGTTGTAACAGGACTGCTCCTTTCATATTACCTAGATCTAAAGCCTGGTGGCACAATTGTTATAGTGGGAGTTGTCATATTAATAATAACTTTACTTACAAAGAATATAAAAAAGACAGTATGAAGATAAAGAACAAAGCTATTACGTGGGAGGAATTATGTTGGAAGGGAAATACTTTTACCGTGATATGCTCACACAAAGAGGGCTTAAAAATACAGAAGCTAGAATTGAGACTTTAAAGCTCCTCAATAATGAGCAAAGCCCAATGACTGTGGAAGAGATATTTATCAGATTAAAAAATGTCATACCATCAATAAATATTTCAACGGTATACAGGACTGTGGAAGCACTTCATAAAAATGGGCTAATTATTAAAACAACATTTTTGGATGATAACAAGGCTTACTATGAATATAAAAGGAAGGGCCATAAGCATCACCTTATTTGTACCTGCTGTAGCCGAATGGTATCCTTGCAGCATTGTCCGTTGGACGATGAATATACACTCTCAATATGTAGAAAAGAGGGGTTTGAGCTAACAGGACATCGGCTGGAGATATATGGCTTGTGCTCAGATTGCAAAAAGAACTCTATTGATGATTGAAGTAGCTGTGCAAAGGCATAAGTTACGTTACAGTTCACAGTTAACCAGAGAGATATAGCTGTGCAATATAAGGAAAACATTAGCGGAATGAAGCTTAGAGATGTATAGTCAGGATGAAGATCCGCAAGCCGACTGTTTGAGCAAAAATGCAACTAAAATATTTTAAAAGCATTTTTGCAAGTTTCGGCTTGCCAGGTGCTTTTGCTTCGCAAAATGCACTACATTAATGTTACGTATTTTAACGCCTTGCGCTAAAAACGTTTGAATCGAACTATACAGCTCTTGCAAATGAAGCGTCGTTTCCGTTAGTGCGCACTATACCTCAAAATATTAATAGGGTGAATATTAACGCAGCTACAGATTACAGTTTGCAGCAAAATGCTCATATTTGAAAAAATGTTTGTATGGGTATAGAATATTGTATAAACTTTGCCTTAAAACTCTGTACAGATTGAAAGGATACCTTATTGATGTGTAAAGTATTGTCTTGGATTAGTGTGATTATATGGATGGCAGTTATATTCAGCTTCTCTTCTCAGGTTGCAGTGCAATCAAACCAGCTAAGCACGGGCGTGACGGAAGTGGTAGTTAAAACTGTTGAAAAGGTTGTACCAAGCGCTGAAATTAATGTAAGTACTTTGAATAATATAATAAGAAAAAATGCTCATTTCTTTTCCTATTTAGTGCTGGGCGTTTTAACCATCAACGCATTTCAAAGAAGCGGCTTGAAATTACAAAAGAGTATAGTGTTTTCCTTTTTAGTTTGCCTTTTATATGCAATGTCTGATGAAATACATCAAATGTATGTTCCTGGTAGAGGAGCCCAAGTAAAGGACGTTCTGATTGACACTTTAGGTGCAATCTCTGGGCTTTTAATCTATTGCTCCACAATTTACATAATTAATAAACGCCGCATGAGACTCCGACAAAAAACATAAATTTGTATGTACTAAACAAAACCTTGATGGATTATTTTAGAATTGATCGGTATACTCGAATACCGCCTTGCTTTTTGATATCCTCTACATTTCCGAATGTTACTTCCATTATCTTTTTATAGGTTGAACCACCCTTATTATGAAATGCGACAAAATACAATGCACCATTATGCTCTAGATGCTCTTTAGCCTCATGTATGAGCTGTGTTACTATTCTTTTGCCTGCGGCAATAGGCGGATTTGTTACAATACTGTCAAAACGGGCATTGCCAACGCCTTCATATAAATCGCCTTGAAGCACCTTTACAAAAAGATTGTTATTCTCAGCATTTTTGTGTGAGTACATAACAGCTCTTTGATTTATATCAGTCAAAGTAACATTCAACTGTGGATATAAAGCCTTTAGAAAAAGGCCTATGGCGCCATACCCACAACCAATGTCTAAAAGGGTATGACCTTGGGGTGAAAAATTTTCAATCAAAAGACGAGAGGCTTTATCAATATGATTTTCAAATGCGAATACACCACTTACAGACAAAAAGTTTAGCGTCTTGCTTCCAAATGTAGCTGTAAATTCTTTTTCTTTAATTTTTGATATGGGGTTTTGGCTATAATAGTGGTCGTTCATTTGATGTTCTCCTTGACCTTTGATATAGTTTTTTGCTGTAATAGTGGTTGTTCAGTTGGTGTTTTCCTTTTTCACCAAATATGCTTTTAATGCTTGATACTCGGGGTGATTTCTAACCCTTTCAAGCTCTTCGTCCTTGTCTGCATATCTTAGGAAAATAGGATTTAGTTGAGCAGCTCGAACTATATCACGAAATGCTTCCTCAGTTTTGCCCAGCATTGCTAAAAAACATGCCCTATTATAATACAAAAATGATGCTCCTGGATTACATCTAATACCTTCGGTTATAACTAGTATAGCCCTATCCAGCTCATGTTCATCCTTATATAAAATGGAAAGGTTTAAAAAACTATATGGGTATTTCTTGTAACCCTTTATAGATTCCAGGTAATAACCCTGAGCTTTTTCTTCATATCCCATCTTTGAAAACACCACACCCATATTAAACAATACCTTGTGGTGCTTAGGGTTAATTTTTAGCGCCGCTCTAAAGTATTGCAGAGCCTCCACATTCATATCCAGCTCTTCACATATGGAGCCGGCATTGTTATATGCCCAGAAGTTTTTGGGATTCAATTCTATAACCTTTTTATAGCAGTCAAGGGCGGTTTGTTTATCTTTAAGCTCGTTTTGAGAACCAGCCATAAAAAACCATGCTGGTACAAAATTAGCATCTACACTTAAAGCCTTTTTAAACCATTTAATTGCATCCTGATACCGCTTTTTATTATCATATAGTATGGCAATGCCATAGTATGATCTCGGATCATCGGGAAACATTTTCACATTTTTATAGTATATCCTTGCAGCACGAAAGGTTAAACCTAATTGCTCATATAAAAGAGCAAGGTTTAAAGAGTGTTCTAAGGATTTACCATCCTTTATGTAGTTTATAACTCTTTCGATGCCAAGCCTTACATACAAAATAATATTATTCATAATTAACCATTCTAACCTTCATTCCGCTAATGCTTCCCTTATATTGCACAGCAATATCTCGTTGGTTATCTGTGAACTGTAGCCACTCTCATACCTATCGTATTTTGAGATATATCTGTGAACTGTAACAGCTCTCATGCCTATTCTCAATATATTCTACAGCAGAACTAATAAAAACATTACAAAATACTCTTTAAAAACATAGCGTTTAAGTAAAGACCTTTGTTAGTATAAAAACCACAAAGAATATACTCAGAAATATACTAATCTTTGCGTCGTCTTTAGTATAATTTAATTCCTTTAGCCTGGTGCGGTTTATATCACCACGATAGCATCTTGATTCCATGGCTGTTGCAAGCTCTTCTGCTCTTTTAAATGCGCTTACAAAAAGGGGAATTAAAACTGGTATGAAACTCTTTGCTTTTTCAAGGAAGTTGCCTGTGTCAAAATCAGCACCTCTTGAAGACTGTGCTTTAATAATCCTATCAGTCTCCTCTAATAATGTCGGAATAAAACGCAAAGCAATTGACATCATCATTGCCATTTCATGAACAGGAACTCTAATTTTTTTAAGCGGTGCCATAAGCGTCTCTAAGCCATTTGTAAGGGAAATGGGTGTTGTTGTAAGAGTCAATATTGAGCCTATAATAACCATCAAAGAAAGCCTTATTGCAATAAAAATAGCTTGAGTTATGCCTTCAAGAGTAATTTTAAGTACACCAAGGGAAACAAGCACGGTGTCTCCCGGATATGTAAAAACGTTTATTGCAGCGGTAATAATAAGAATCACAAAAAGCGGCTTCAAGCCTCGTAATGTATAGGCTATCGGAACATCGCTTACTAAAAGGATGATTCCTACCATTGCAATTACCATGGCATAACCGAATATGTTTTTTGCAGCAAATAACCCAATCATCAAAAATATAGTCCATATTATTTTAGTTCTTGGGTCAGCGCGGTGTATTATAGAATTTCCCGGGATATATTGACCCATAGTAATATTTTTAAGCATATTAATTCCTCTGTCCCCTTTGCCTTGTCAATTCATCGTTATTCTTTTTAACTCACTAATTGCTTCTTCCACCGTCAGTATATCTTTTCTTATATGAGGATCCTTTTTATTTAAACGATAAAAAAGCTCTGTTATTTGGGGAACATCCAAACCTATTTGAGAAAGGAAATCTTTATTATTAAACACTTCCCTTGTTTTTCCTACTAAAACTAATTTACCATGATCCATTACTGCTACCTTATCACAATAGTTTGCAATATCCTCCATTGTGTGTGAAACAATAATAATGGTGGTATCTCTTTCCTGCCTAAGCTTTAATAAAAACTGGTATATTTCTGCGCTACCTGCTGGGTCAAGACCTGCAGTAGGCTCATCTAACACTAAAACCTCTGGTTCCATTGCAATAACACCAGCTATCGCAACTCTTCTCTTTTGCCCTCCTGACAATTCAAAGGGTGATTTGTCAAGTACTTCAAGGGGTAATCCAGTAGTAAGTGCCGCCTCGGTAACACGTTCCTCAATTTCCAAATCCGAAAGACCTCGTTTTCTCAATCCAAAGGCTATATCTTTTCTGACTGTTTCTTCGAATAATTGGTCCTCTGGATTTTGAAATATAAGACCTACTTTTTTTCTTAATTCCTTCAATGCCTTACCCATAGGAACAACCCCCATTACGTTTATACTTCCTGATTTAGGGGTTAACAGGCCATTCAAATGTTGTATAAGTGTTGATTTGCCAGATCCAGTGTGCCCAATAATCCCAAGGATCTCACCCTTATACACATCAAGCGATACATCGGTAAGTGCTTGTTTTTCAAGCGGAGCATCCGGCATGTATATGTATGACAAATCTCTTACTTCAATGACCTTCTCTTTTTCTAATAAATTATTATCAAGCTTAGGTAGTGTCGCATGCTTTTTACTTAAAAAGCAATATTTAGAGAACAGGTCTTCCGATTCGTCAAGCACAACAGGCATTTGATCCTTTTGAATAATACCTGCGTCAACTGCACTAACATAAAAGGATGACACCTGTGGTATATCCATACCTGCCTTTTTTATTGTTTCAGTTTGTGCAAAAACAGCCCTGGGACTACCCTCTATTACAAGCTTGCCTTCATCTATCAATATAACCCTTTGAGCTTGAGCGGCTTCATCCATATGGTGCGTTATTAGTACAATGGTAATACCTTCATCGATATTCAGCTTTTTCAGTATTTTCATTACATCATTTCGACCAATAGGATCAAGCATAGAGGTAGCTTCATCAAGTACAAGGCATTTAGGCTCCATAGCAAGTACACCTGCTATTGCAACCCTTTGCTTTTGCCCTCCTGAAAGCATATATGGTGAATGATTAAGATACTTACTCATATTCACCTTTTCAAGTGATTCATCAATTCTTCTGCGTATATCGGCTGGCTCAATACCAAGGTTTTCAGGTCCAAACGCCACATCCTCTTCTACCGTTGTAGCAACAATCTGATTGTCTGGATTTTGAAAGACCATACCAAGCTGGCTTCTTATCTCCCAAATCAAATCCTCTGCATTGGTATACTTTCCAAATATGCAGACAGTGCCTGCAGTAGGCAGCAGTAGAGCGTTTAAATGCCTAGCTAGTGTTGATTTTCCTGAGCCATTCCTACCAACAATGGCAACAAATTCTCCCTCTTTAACTACAAAGGATATATCGTTTAATGCCTCGGAAGGTTTTTCATTTTCTCTGTTTATATATTCATATTTTACGTCTTTTACCACAATTGAGTTCATTAGTTAAAGCTCCATAAATAAATTTTAAATAGATTGATACCACCCTAAGCATTATACTACACTGTGGGTGGAGGATTGGGCATTTTATTATTCATTTCCTACACTATCTTCATTATCACACACAATGAAGTTTCAATATAGGAGTTTTTCTTGTTTACGGCAAATAGACCTTGTAAAACAAAGGAGAACGAATCTCTCCGCTCTCCCCTCTAACTTATTCTTTAATCATTTCCAATATGACCATATTTGCTGAATCGCCCCTCCTGGGGCCAATCTTGTACATTCGTGTAAATCCACTATTTTTGTTCATTTCTTTGTATCGGGGGCCAAGTTCGTCCATTAACTTGTTTGCAAGATTAATATTATTACCATCTTCATCCTTGACCTTGTAAAGCCAAGAAATCATAATCTTTCTTGCATTAAGTCTTGAAGGAGCGTCTACTGGCTTCATTTCTGTCTTTTCTTCTCTTTCAACGACTTCATAGCTTCTATCATTTTTGGATTTCTTTGAAACGGTCATTTTCCTACCCTTGCTGTCCAACACAGGTGCGCTTACCTTTACCTGCTTTGTGGTAAAATTATCGCATTCCTTTATAGCAAGCGAAATTAATTTATCGGCAATGGGCACTATTTCCTTTGCCCTTGTTTCGGTAGTTTCTATTCTTTCATATTGTATCAGTGAAGTTACCAGACCTCTCAGCATAGCCTTTCTCTGATCGGTTGGTCTTCCCAGTTTTCTTTGCCAAGGCATTTTGGTTTCCCTCCTTATCGAATATTATTATGCATCCTCAGAAGAAGCTAAAGCTAATCCCAAAGCAGCAAGTTTTTGATTTACCTCTTCAAGTGACTTGCGGCCTAGGTTTCTTACCTTCATCATGTCTTCTTCTGTCTTGCTAATAAGATCTTCAACAGTATTAATTGCTGCTCTTTTCAGGCAATTGTACGAACGCACTGAGAGATCCAATTCTTCAATTGTCATCTCAAGTACCTTCTCTTTTTTAGTCTCTTCCTTTTCAACCATGATCTCTGCCTCTTTTGCTCGATCGGTTAAATCTACAAACAAGCTTAAGTGTTCACTTAAGACCTTTGCTCCAAGGCTAATTGCTTCGTCTGGTTGAATACTTCCGTTAGTCCATACCTCTATGGTTAATTTGTCAAAGTCAGTTACCTGACCTACACGCGTATCCTCTACAACGTAGTTTACTTTATTAACGGGTGTATAAATTGAATCAATAGGTATGATACCTATGGGTTGGTTAGATTGCTTATTCCTATCAGCGGAAATATATCCACGCCCGCTATCAACCATCAATTCCATGTACAAACGGTTATTTCCACTAATTGTTGCTATATGGAGCTCCGGATTTAGTATTTCAACATCTGCATCGGACTTTATGTCTCCTGCTTTTATTTCTCCATCACCCTCATAGTCAATATAAACAACCTTTTGTCCTTCGGAATGAACCTTTAGAGCAATTTCTTTTATGTTTAAAATAATCTCGGTTACATCCTCGACAACTCCCGGAATAGTTGAAAACTCATGCAATACCCCGTCAATCTTTATTGAGCTAACTGCCGCCCCTGGAAGTGAAGAAAGCAAAACACGTCTCAGGGAATTACCCAAAGTAATACCATAACCTCTCTCAAGAGGCTCAACAACAAACTTCCCATAGGTGAAGTCTTCGGCCATTTCAACACATTCAATTCTTGGCTTTTCGATTTCTATCATTCAAAGACCCTCCCTGTCACTTTTTTAGAACTTAATACATAAATTCAGTCGCATATATTATGAGATTATACCGGTTACTTCGAGTAGAACTCAACAATAAGATGCTCTTCAATTGGCAGGTCAATGTCTTCTCTATCAGGCAAGGAGATGACACTTCCTTTCATATTCTCCTGATCAACCTCAAGCCATTTCGGTACTACCTTGCTTCCAGTGATCTCAAGTATTTCTTTAAAACGAGGTGACTTTTTGCTTCTTTCAGACACCTCTATAACGTCCCCTTCTTTTATGAGATATGAAGGAATGTTAACACGTTTTCCGTTCACTAGGAAATGTCCATGGGTAACCATTTGGCGTGCTTCATCTCTTGATGTCCCAAATCCCATTCTGTGTGTTACGTTATCGAGACGGCGTTCGAGAAACTGGAGTAAAATTTCACCTGTAACTCCCTTTTTACGTATTGCCATTTCATAATATCTTCTAAACTGACTTTCCAGCACCCCATAAAAACGTTTAGCCTTCTGCTTTTCACGAAGCTGGACGCCGTATTCTGATACCTTTTTTCGTTGCAGCCTATGCATACCTGGCGCATAAGGTCTTTTATCAACAGAGCATTTATTGGAATAGCATCTTTCACCCTTAAGGAAAAGCTTTTGACCTTCCCGTCGGCATTGTTTGCAAGATGCACCCGTATATCTAGCCATTTGTTTCTACACCTCCGACTAATTAAGCAAATTTTTTTAAATCCATATCTTTCAATATTTATCCGATAATATTTTTCTTGATAATTCTAATAATATATATAAGTC
>DASRMZ010000396.1:0-2137 GCA_035647675.1 Thermoclostridium sp.
CAGACATTATTATCTGTACCGAAGTTAAAATCACATCCTTTTATATGAGATCACTTTATAAAAATATTAATTTCAATGAGCTCATTTTAAAACCAATAAAAACACGATTTAGTCCTCAAAAGGAAATAACACTCTTCAGCAGACACACCTCATTACCTACACTTCCCCTCAAGCACAACCATCTCAACCTCACAGAATCCCAAAGCCCAGATTGTATATAGACACTATTTTTTGAAGAAAACAGGTATCAAGAAAGCATTTAAGCGATGGCCTAAATAGAATCCTGATATCAAGAAAGTAGTGAGGCGATGGGATAAATGAAATCCTGATGCCAAGAAAGTAATAAGGCACCGGGATAAATAGAATCCTGATGTCAGGAAAGTAACGAGGCACTGGGATAAATGGAATCCTACTACTAGGAAAGTAACGAGGCACCGGGATAAATAGAATCCTGATACTAGGAAAGTAGCGAGGCACCGGGATAAATGGAATCCTGATGTCAGGAAAGTAGCGAGGCTATGGGATAAATGGAATCCTAATGCTAAGAGAGCACTTCAATAGGTAAGTTAATGGAAAAAAGTTTGTTGTACTTATAGGTCTATAATGAATTGAGGAGTTAAAGACTATTCTTTGACCCCTCAATCCATTACTTATGTAGTTTATAGCATCCTTTTTGAAGCTATTCATTATCTCATCAAAGCAGTTCGGCAATAATCTAAGCACTTTGATACTTCCTTCACAGCATTTGATCCTTCAGGAATTTCATATTCCAGCTCAATATCGCAGGCTATGTCCCAATTCTTATCTCTTATAAATTGAAGTATTTCATCTACACCCGTTTCTCCTTCTCCAAAAGGCATATTTGTATTTGGCTTAGAAGCATTAGGCCCTGTTTTATCTTTAATATGAATACTTACAATTCTGTCATGCAGTTTCTCTATTAACAGCTTTGGGTCTTTTCCTGTTGCACCAAAATAATGACCAACATCGAGATTCAACATCAAGTTTGGACCATACTCCAAATGCTTTTCGAAGCTAAAGTTAGGATCTCCTGGTTGTCCATGATTGTGAAGAATAACGTACAAGTTATGTTTTTCAGCAAATGGAGCTAATTTTTTGGCAGCATTTTCCGAAATCTCCAATGTTATACCTTTTGCACCGAGCGTTTTGCAAGCATTAAAAACATAATCAATCTCTGCGTCCGACCATGAGTGATCGCCAAGTTTGAGTATATTTATTTTCACTCCTTCTTTATCGAATTTATCCTTAACTTCTTTAAATTTGTCCATAGACACATTCTCTCTCCACTCTCTAAAGGCTTCCCTACTCTTTCCTTTAGGAATTCCCGCATACTCTTCAACGGGTTCTCCCATCAGTTCAACAGAACTGATTCCAGATTCTACAACATAATGTAGGACATCATCAAGAGTTTTTCCTGGCATACTACGATAACTGTATGTTATCACCCCTATCTGAACTCCTTCAAATTTGGAATTAACCTCATTGGAATACGTGAAAGAGGAGAGCAGCAAAATTATAATTGCTGATAGAACGTAAATACATTTTTTGTTAATTTGATTGTTCATAATTATTGTTTTTAGAGTGAATAAGGTTTTCTGTATATATAATCATATAATCTGTGATAAGTTGCTTCTCAATCATTTCCAGGACTTAAAAGTCGGAGAGATCATTTCACAGGAAAAATTACCCCTCATCACAAATGTAGCTTTTTTTTCATAACATACCCAAACATAACTGTTTATATAGCAATAAAAGAATATATTGACTTTAAAAAGCGTTCCAAACGGTAAGCTCTTTTCAACAATCATTATTTAAACGATTCTTAATGCAATAACGAATCGGATTAAGGTTCGATTTTATTTCATAAGTTTGCAAACTATTTCTTCAAAGTAAGAAATTAATAGGAACATGTATCGTATTGAATTGCGAGTGAGGATTGGAAAACTCTGAGGAACGGATTTATTTTCAACAAAATCTCCATGCATATATACAAAAATAAATAAAAAAGAATGAACGGATTATTGTTTTTAGGGTGGTCAGTGGTAGCCTTATCTGGTTTAACCCTTGCTTACAAATTATTTGGTAAATCAGGATTGATAGGTATAATTGCAGGGAG
>DASRMZ010000397.1:0-5908 GCA_035647675.1 Thermoclostridium sp.
TAATAATGGTGATAAATAACACTGTCAAAGTCTTCTGAGTGATGTTTTGCAACTGGGGTGTTGTGAATTTTTTAGCTGGAATGTATATATCCGCTTCCTTCTCTTCAATCCAGTTTATGCTGTTGACAAGAAACTTCTTACCAGTATCAGCAACATTCATTCCTTCATTTGACACAAAATATGAGTTTCCTACAACAATTGTTTTGCTTGCTTTCATGTTTCCAAGGTTTTCAACAGCTACTGCTATGTTCAGTGGTCCTTCATTATCTTCCTCATCTTCAAACAAAGCTCTGCCAACTGCTTCGGAAGAGGTAGTTAATAGCGATGTAGGTGTAATCCATTCCTTCTCATTTTTCAAAATTTCAATACTCTGCGCATATACTAAAGACATGTTGAACTTATTAGGCTCTAAGACCGCATTTATAGAGTTATTCTCAACGGTTGGCATGAAAAAGTATGGTTGACCGAAAACCGCTTTATCTGATGCCATTTCAAAAACCACATCATATCCAAGTCCAATATTGTATTGGGCAAGAAACTCTTCAAAATTGGGCAATCTAACATTGCTTTGGATAGGATCAAGTAGGAAAACAGTATTTCCACCGTTTTCTATATACAAATTAAGTTTTTCTAATTCCGCAGAATTTAAATCCTGTTTGGGATTTGCAAAAAGAACAATCGAACTATCCTCAGGAATACTTTCTACCGTTGCAAGGTTTATTTTTTCTACCTGGTACCCATTCAATTCTAAATCAGATTTCAGCTCCGAGTATTCAGCTTCCAAGTCTTCCTCTCCGTGCCCCTCGGTGTAATAAATAACTGGAATATCCTCTGAGGTTACATATCTAATAGCACCTGTAAATGCATATTCTGCATTTAATCCCGATGTATATGGCATATAGGATTGATCATAGGATACTTCAAATATATCATAGGTTGATAAAACCTTTGAGCGTCTTTGGCTTCTAACAACAAAATCAAACTCTTTCACCCCAAGTAGTCCTGCGGGATCCAATTCATTTTGTATATACCCCGGCTCCTTATCAGGATCAACATATTTGACATCAATCATATTGCTTTTAGCATTGTAATCTTTTATAAACTCAATTACCTGACTATATGATGAATTTGACATTTGGGTTTCATCAAAAAGACCGATAATTTCAACCTTTTCGTTTAATTCTTTTAATACCTCACCCGTTGCCTCGCCTACGCTATATAGCTTATCGCTAGTTAAATCTATCTTCAGCTTTTCTCTAATTTGTGGTGCACTAGCTATTGCATTAATAACTATTGCAGCAGCAAGCACAATAATAGTTAATACAAATGAATAAGAACCAAAGCGTAAACTTCTTTTATTAAAAATTTTATTGTTTCCATTGTTTTCTTTTTTCATTTTTATCACCCCTGACTCCAGCGTCTTTTATCGATAACTCTGGTTGTTAAGAATAAAAATACTGCAATAAAACTCAAGTAGTAAATAATGGACGTTATATCAAGTATACCTGAGTTTAGATCACTATACCTTGAAAGTAATGAAAATACATCCAGCACCTTGGCAGCAAACCCACCAATAAATGATGCAATAGAATCAACCAGATTAACCATTAGTAAAATTGCAAAACTGATAATAGCTGCTACTATCTGGTTTTCCGTTACTGACGAAGCGAAAACACCAATCGCAACATAGCAAGCTCCAATTAAAAGAAAAGCGATGTAACCACCTATTAGTCTAGGGATTTCAGGTTGGCCTCCAAGAATATATAAAATTATAAGGAAAATAAAGGTTGATGCATACATTACTAAGAAAACAGTAAAGGAACCTAGAAATTTTCCTATTACAATTTGATGAACATCTGCAGGAGAGGTAATCAATAAAACCTCTGTTCCATTTTTCCTATCCTCCGACATAATACGCATTGTCAAAATGGGAATTATGAAAGTAAGAATAAAGGTAATACTTGAAAATAGAAAATTCATTTCAGCCACTTGTGAAGCAACCGTACCAAGAGTGAAATAAATAGATGATATTAGAAAAAACACAGCTATTAAAACATAGGCAATTGGTTGATAAAAATATGCCTGAACTTCACGTCTCCATATAGCTAACATTTTAGTTTACCTCCGTTTCTTCAGTAGTTAACTGGAGGAAAATATCCTCAAGCGAAAGCCCTAATGATTTTAATTCAAGAATTGGGTAACTATTTTCAGCTAACTTGTTGAAAATGGGTTTTCTAACATCTAAGTTTTTATCTGATTCAATAATATAACTAGATTCGTTTTCTTTACCCTTATCTCTAACCTCTAGAACTTTAACACCATATACTTGCTGTAGAAGCTCTTTAACCCTCTTGTCAGGGCCTGCCACTGTCATTGTAAACCTAGTAAAGCTGTCAAGAGTCTTAGATAGATTTTCAGGTGTATCAACGGCGGCTATTTCGCCATTATTTATGATAACAACCCGTTCGCAGACAGCACTTACTTCTGGAAGAATGTGAGAGCTTAATATGATAGTATGATTTTTCCCAAGAGCTTTTATAAGCTTACGTATTTCAATAATTTGTTTAGGATCAAGACCTACAGTAGGCTCATCAAGCACGAGGACATCCGGAGCACCCACAAGAGCTTGAGCTAACCCAACTCTTTGTCGATATCCTTTAGAAAGATTGCGAGTTAATCTGTGCTGAACATGTGAAATCTTTACTAACTCCATGATATCTTCCTTCTGGCTCTTCCACTGTTTTTTATCGACATCCTTTAAAGAAGCGCAAAAATCAAGATAGTCCGTTACAGTCATATCTAAGTACAAAGGTGGTGATTCAGGTAAATAACCTATTCTTCTTTTCACCTCGCGTGGCTGGTCCATGATATCATATCCATCAACCTTTACTGTTCCCGTAGTTGAAGGAATGTACCCCGTTATAATATTCATTGTGGTAGTTTTACCAGCTCCATTTGGACCTAGAAAACCAAGTATTTCTCCTTTGTTGACAGTAAAACTCACATCCTTTACAGCTTTTATATCACCGAAATGTTTTGTGAGATTTTGAATTTCTATCATTGTGTTCCTCCTATCTATCAAAGAATTTCTGTGGTAAATGATATATTTCTTTATTGCCTATACAAAGCCTTTGCGATATAACACCACAAAATGCTCTAGATACGTATCCCATTATGAAGTATCCTTTTGAACAAAATATGAACAAATTGTAAAAATGCAAGTTCATATGCATTTAAAGCTTTCGCTATATTACTATTTTAACCAATCTAATCATATAAAAACAAGCGTGAACAAAAACCAACCATGCTAAGCGTAGTTGTTTGGTTACAGTTCACACAACACCTCGTTGTCATTCCGAACGTAGTGAGGTCGTTTCCGTTAGTGCTCAGCTATATCTCAAAATATAAATAAAGTGAACGGTAATCTCTATGGTTGGCGATGAGCAAAACCAATAGACATCATTTAAATTGCTGCACAAATCTTTCGATACGATTCATTGCTTCAATGAGATTTTCCATGGAATTAGCATATGTTGCCCTAACAAACCCTTCACCACATTCACCAAAGGCTCCACCAGGGATTACTAATACCTTCTCTTCCTTTAGCAAGTCTTCACAAAACTGATCAGACGATAGTCCAGTTTTACGAATGTCCGGGAAAACATAGAAGGCCCCAAGTGGCTCAAAGCAATCAAAACCAATTTTCCTAAAGCCATCTACTACTACCCTTCTTCTTTGATTATACTCAGTCGTCATTTCTTTAACTTCATCATCGGCATTTTTTAGAGCTTCAATAGCTGCATATTGTGCCGTTGTTGGTGCACACATAATGGCATATTGGTGAATCTTTTTCATTTGTTCAATAATATACTTATTACCGCAAGCATAACCAATTCTCCAACCCGTCATGGCATAGGCCTTAGACAACCCATTGACTACGATGGTTCTATCCTTCATTTCCTCGAAATTGGCTATTGATACATGGTTTTTACCGGAATAAGTTAGTTCAGCATAAAGCTCATCAGATATTATCATGATATCCTTACTTTTAAGAAAATCTACTATTTCTACATAATCTTCATACTCCATAATAGCCCCAGTTGGATTGTTCGGGTAACCTAAAATTAGAAGCTTTGTTTTTTCTGTGACAACCTTTTCTAGTTCCTCGCGCGTTAAGCGGAATTCATTTTCTGCTTTTAAATTTATGGGTACAGGCACTGCACCTGAAAAAAGTGTGCATCCTTTATATGCTACAAATGAAGGCTCTGGGATAATAACCTCGTCACCTTTTGAAACAATGGCTCTTATAGCTAAATCAATAGCTTCACTTCCACCCACCGTTACTATAACTTCTTTTTCAGGCCCATACGAAAGGTCAAACCTTCTTTGCATATAATTGCATATTTCTTGCCTTAACTCAATAAAGCCTGCATTTGCAGAGTAATGTGTATATCCCTTTTCAAGTGAATATATACCTGCTTCACGTATGTTATAGGGTGTTACAAAATCAGGTTCTCCTATCCCCAAAGAAATAGCACCTTTCATGTCATAAATAAGGTCAAAATATTTTCTGATTCCCGAAAAAGGTACAGCTTCAACATGAGGGGCTATCATTTTTTTTACATTCATAAAACCACTGCCTCTCTATTATCCTTGTGCTTTTTATTAAATATAACTCCATTTTCTTTATATTTTTTCAAAACAAAATGTGTGGATGTGCTGATGACGGAATCAACTGTTGCCAATTTTTCTGCTACAAAAAGCGCAACATCCTTCATAGACTTGCCTTCAACAGTAACAAACAAGTCGTAGCCTCCCGACATTAAGCTACATGATATTACCTGAGGGAACTGATAAATTCGTTCAGAAACCTCATCAAACCCTCTATCCCTTTGTGGGGTCACTTTAACCTCTATATATGCTGTGACAATATCCACTTCGGTTTTTTCAATATCAATGAGCGCAGGGTATCCCAACAAAACATTCTTCTCTTCCATCTCTTTTATTTTCTCGGTAACATATTGTTCGCTTTTGTCTACCATCACAGCTATTTGTTTGTTACTTAATCGACTATTTTTTGATAAAATGTTTAAAATCTCCCTATCCATATATACCTCCCCATAACTACAATAAAAGACCTTTTTATCCGACGCACAAGGCATCAGAAAACCAAAGGTCTTATTTATTTGAAATATTTTTACAATTCCTAGTTATCTTCCCCTGCTGCACATTCATCCTTCGATTCTTCTTCCGCATAATAGTTTTCACTATCCCCAATGCTTTCTACCACTTCATCTATCTGTGCTTGATGGCCGGTAAGGATTTGTGTTATGTGATCTCTCAACTGTTTTAATTCTTGTTTTAAGTCTACTAATTTTTCTTTTTCAGATTCTAGCAGTTGATCCAATCGCATTTTCTCTGCTACAGCTTTTTCCTGAGCATCCCCCATCATCAGTTCTGCTTTTTCCTGTGCCTGTAGTAGCACCTTGGCAATTTTCTCTTTCTCTCTTATAATGGATTCAGCTTCTTGAGATAATTGTTCATAGTTTGATCTTAACTCATTATTTTGAGCTTTAAGATCTGAATTTTCAGTTTCACGCTCTTTTAGTCTTTGATCAAACTCTCTAATTATGTGTTCTAAATACACATTGACGTCTGCCTTCTTAAAACCAAATAACGATGTACTAAATTTTTTTGATTTTGAACTTGCCATACTGCTAAAACCCCCTTTTAAAATTCAATATTCTCAACTTTTATATATTCATAGAACAGCGATAATATTTAAGATAAATATATTTTCCATTGAAAAATTCTCTAGGGCTAAATTGAATGTTTACATCCTAAATTGTTCTTAGTATATAGTATTAGGCAATTTTTTTCAATAAAATTCTCAACTAATAGATTATTT
>DASRMZ010000398.1:0-4607 GCA_035647675.1 Thermoclostridium sp.
CCTATTTCTTCATCATTCCAATGATGACCACTTTCTGAAAAGGCTGCACCCATTTCACCGGAGCCACCGTCTTGGGACACAGTAATGTCAACCACTGCAATATCCCCGGACTTTTCCCACAGGTATATGGAGCCTGTATCATCCGAATTCATTTGTATTTCGGCATAACACTCCCAGCGTTCATCCTCCATATCCTTGTAATCATCTGTGACGCTATGAACTTCCCAATATCCGTACCAGTCTCCATGCCACCACTGCTGCACTTTGCTAAGCCCCCCTGAGTTAACGGTTTGTTCGGTAGAAACATCGCTGCTACGAATAAAGATCATGATTAGACCATCCCAATCTATGGTCAACTTATCTCCCTCTATTTCATAGGAGAGAGTTGCCGTGCCGCCTTCCTCATTTTGAAGGTCCAGTATTCCGTTCTCCCAAGTGCCGGTAGCAAGGTCATCGGTTTGGAAAACTACCGTTCCATCATCATTGATTAAAACATAATAATCAAAGCCCATTGCTCTAAGCTCTTCACCAGTAATGGTTTCCCCGTCTTCGATGGCCTCTTCAAGTTTATAGCTCCCGACTTCCTCACTTGCTGTCGTAACAGTATTTTCTGGATAGGCTACTCCTGCATATCCGCCTTCCCTCTGAAAAGTAAGGTCCAAACCAATATCCAACATATCTGTAAGGATCAATAAGCTGTTCTCAATATGTCCGGAGAAATCAACCCCCTTTTGGGAGAGTTTCAAATCACCATCCTTATAACTCCATTTCCCATTTGTTTTCTTTCCATCCATCATCATATCGTATTTCCCTTGCGCTTTTAATTCAAGGGTAACACCCTTTTCAAACATCTCTGCAACATCACTGTCAATACCCATCATAGAAGCTGTAACTGCATTCCATACCCCCACATTGGGGTCGTCACTATTTCCAATAACATCTTTTATGCTACAAGCGGCAAGGTTAACCGACATTATAAGTGTCAGAATTATGATTCCAAGCCTTTTCATTGCAATCGCCTCTATTCTGTGTAGGTTTTTAACAACTCCACCATTGCGTCACATGCACTCCCAAAATACTCTGCTCCCCCAGAGATAGCCTTTCCAAACCCACCTTCTTTTACTGCTTTAGCTCTCTGTTTCATGTCTTTGAAGTCCATTGTAGGCATATTGCCCACTCCAACACTAGTCGAGTTATTCATACGTCTTACCGTAACTAAGTTGTTTTTTACGGTTATTCTAGGTTGAGTCTGCATGACCACATCAAAGAGGATTGACTTGCCAAATAGCCCTTTTTTTAACTTAAATTTTCCCGGCATCTTTTCAGAGTTTTGCTTCATTAGATCGTATAATTGCTCTAGAGTCATAGATTCTTTGAGATTAATCTTCTCAACACTTTTTGATAACACATCCATCTTCATTTAAATATCCTCCTTTTTTTGTATCTTTTGACTAACCCTGCATTGCACCTCCACAAAATTCGCAACTTCCACTCTCATCTGGTGTCGTCGTAGCTCCGCAAAAAGGGCATGTTTGAGCTAATTTGGGCATACTGGCAGCTGCTACGCTTTCCCGTACTTCCTGACGTACTTCTGTAAGAGTCTTTTTTATTTCTTCCGACTGCTGCTCCATCTCCCTATATTCCACTGAACTACGTCGTTCAACACGGCTTTCATTGATTTTAAAACCAATTTGATCAAACCAGGGGGAATTAACTTGAATGGTAACAAAAAAATCATAGTTTGTTTCATATCTAGGAGGGCTATAGCTAACACTATTGCCATCTTTGTCCTTGGTTTTAATCTCATTTTTGTATTCCCGAGTTTCCGTTCGGCAGCCGGTCACCTGAGAAAAGTCCATCACATCAGGATTTTCACTTTGCCATCGACTGAAAGAAGTTACAATGAATTTTCCAGCATCCTCATCCAATAATACTCTTGTTTTCCCTCCAAGACTTCGGGTAACATTAAAGGCAGCAACCTGGGTTTTATTATCTTCCCGGTATGCTAAATGTTCTTTAATATCCTCAATGCTTGTTTTTCGGCGATCCTTAGTATGGGGTGATAGCAGGTCTGCACAATTCTTACACATGTTACCATCATCCAGCTTTCGATTGCCCAAAAGACCTATCTTATCACCGCAAATATCACAGAATTTCTTCTTAAAAAATGCCATAATAGACCTCCTTTAATCAATTTGTTAGATCCCCGTCATCAAAAACATCGCCGCATTCTGGGCAAAATTTTGGGGGATTGGATTTATCTTCAGGTTCCCAGCCGCACTTGTCACATTTAAATTGAGGAACACCAGCAGGCTTTGACTTGCCACACTCGGCACAAAATTTCCCTTTATTTACACCACCACAGCTACAAGTCCAGCCACTCTCTTGGGGTTGAGGTTTTCCGCACTCGGCACAGAACTTTCCTTTGTTTACAGCACCACAACCACATGTCCATCCACCCTCTTGGGGTTGAGGCTTGCCACATTCAGCACAGAATTTACTCGTGTTTCCACTCTTCCCGCAGGAGCATTGCCAGCCGGCTGCAGCCGATGCACCCCCAGGTTGGGATTGTTGTGGTTGTTGTCCCTGCTGTTGTCCTTGTTGATTCCCCATCTCAAACAAGTTCTGGGCATTCATTCCCCCCGCCTGCCCTGCCATGTTCATACCCATAAAGGCCATAGCAGGACCTGTGCCCTGGTTAGATGCTGCGCTTTGCATGGCTGATGCCTGGGCACCCACCATATGTGCTGCTGCCATTGTTGGGTTACGGAAAGTAGCATTACGCTGCAGCTCCTTAATCATCTTCTCATCTTCTTCATTGGCTTTCACTGAAGATACTCCAAATGATACAATCTCTAGGCCCCGCAGGTTGCTCCATTTTTCAGAAAGAACATTATTGAGTGCCTCTGCAAGTTCCATGGTATGCCCCGGAAGAGCAGAATAGCGAATGCCCATCTCACTTATTTTTGCGAAAGCTGGCTGTAATGCCGTCATCAGTTCACTCTTAAGCTGTCCATCAATGGTATCCCTAGTGTACTCATTAGAAATATTTCCGGTAACATTTGAGTAGAAAAGAATTGGATTCATAATACGGTAGCTATATTCACCAAAGCAACGAATCGATATGTCAATATCAAGTCCAATATTATTGTCTACAACTCGGAAGGGAACAGGGCTTGGGGTACCATATTTGTTGCCAATAAGTTCTTTTGTGTTAAAATAATAAACTCGAGTGTCCTTGCCCGGACTTCCCCCAAACTTGAATCGCTCCCAAACATTTTGTAAGGATCCAAGAGCATTGTCTTTAAAGGTTCCTCCACCAAATAGGGATGGCTCACCGCTTATGTCAAAGGTGTATTGACCCGGTTCCGCACATAAGTCCAGCACTTTTCCTTGCTCCACAATAATCATGCACTGCCCATCTGCTACAGCTATTCCTGAACCGTTGGTGATAATATTCTCCTCACCTTTTGTATTAGATGAACGCCCCGAAACACGCTTTTGCCCTTTGGTTGCCAAAACATCTTTTGCTAAAGATTCACAATAGAAGAATTCCTTCCATTGGTCGGCCATAACGCCGCCAGCGGCACCCATTGCTGCTTTAATTAAACCCATAAGACATTTCTCCTTTCGGATAAATAGTTTTCTTTGTTTCCTTTACTTATCGGTTCTATTTTATTTCACATTATCAATATATCAATATTTACCTATTATTACCCTAGCCGTAGCGGGTAGTCTTTCAGATAAAATAAAGAAAACAGGCCTGTTACAACCTGCTTTCTAGACTTTTAACTATCCAATTTTCTCAGAAATATTATTTATTTGAATCTATACTTAGTATAGAGGATTGATCAAACCATTTGAGATCATATAAAATGCAAGATCTACACCCTTTTTAAAACCTGTTTTAGCTAGCATATTGGATTTGTGGTACTTCACCGTGTGTTCACTAATAAAAAGCTCATCGGCAATTTCTTTGTTTGTCATATGCTTACATAGAAGTCTGAGCACCTCCATTTCCCTTTCAGTCAGAGGAGATTCACCCATAGATGTAGGAATGGTTTTTGACTCAGGAAAAAAACTTTTCCCTTCCATTACTCCTTTGGCGACCTTTACAAAATAATCAAGGCTTGAACTTTTGAAAACAAAGGCATCTGCACCTGCTTCTTTGGCTCTAGGTGCATAGGTAATCTCGTCAAAGCCTGACATTACTATTATCTTAGTGTAAGGATGTTTTTCTCGAATAACTTTGGTTGCATCAAGACCTGAAGCTCCCCCTTCGGTACATACATCCATAAAAACCAAATCAGGTTTTAGCTTCAAACAATATAATTCTGCATGTAGAGCAGTTTTCAAACTACTGATTACTATAAAATCATCAGTGCTTGTTAAGGCATGGGACAGTGAATCGCTCATAGACTCGTGATCGTCTACGATAAGCACTCTAAACATATTGGTCACCTCCAGGTAATACAATAGACAATGTGAACAAGGGATAGTGGATGATATCCAAATTGCCTCCTTGGGCATCCACTTTCTTTTTCATTAATCCAATGCCATTGCCAGGGGTAATTGCTTCCTTTGTTGTGTAGCCATTATTATTTATT
>DASRMZ010000399.1:0-3633 GCA_035647675.1 Thermoclostridium sp.
ATACTATATATTATAATCGTAGAAACGAACAATAGCAATGAGCAATTGGAAATTATTGATATGCACTCAACCCAGAATATGACCACAGCAACTACTTCTTTTGCCAAACGGTTGAACCCTTAAAGCAAAACTACATTTGCATGGGTGAGCTCAATTCAGCTCTTTTTCCTAAATCCCTTAAAACACACACGAAATCTATAACTTTACCCGCTATCAAAAAATAAAGAAACCCCTGAAAACACCGCAAATACGCCATTCTCAAGGGTAACTACATTTATTTTCTAGTCAGCAGACAGACAGTCTCAACGTGCTCCGTCCATGGAAATAAGTCCACTGGCTGAACCTCTTTGATGTCATAGCCATTTGCAGCAAGGTATTTCAAATCTCTTGCAAGCGTTGAAGGATTACATGAAACGTATACTATTCTTTTAGGCTGCATTCTTACCATTGTTTCCAACAGTGTTGCATCACAACCCTTTCTAGGCGGATCAACAACTACAACGTCGGCTGTAATTGATTTTTTATATAGGCTGGGCACTACTTCTTCAACTGCACCACAGAAAAATTCTACATTTGTTATATTATTGATTTTGGCATTGTATTGTGCTGCCTCTACTGCTTCTGGAACGACCTCTACGCCTATAACCTTCTTCGCTCTCTTTGCAAGAAATAAAGAAATGGTGCCTATACCACAATATAGATCAAATACCGTTTCTGAATCCGACAATTGTGCGAATTCAACTGCTTTGTTATAGAGTATCTCTGTCTGCAAAGGATTTACCTGATAAAAGGATAATGGTGGTATGTGGAATGTTAAACCACCGATATTATCTATTAGAGTATCTGTCCCATAAATAGTTTTTACTTTATCGCCAAGGATTACATTATCAGTTCTTTTATTAATATTAAGAACTATACTTTTAACTGCGGGAATTCTATTTTTTATGCTTTGTACTAACTCATCCAACTTTAGTATTTTCACATCTGTTACTACAAGTATAAGCATTATATCCCCTGTAGAGTAAGAGATGCGGGTTACTATATGGCGAAGGATACCAGTTCTATTATCTTCGTCATAAACAGGTATCTTTAGTTCTTTTATTATATCCATTATTGCATTTTTTGTTTTTTCACTACTCGCATGCTGTATCCCACAGCTATCAGAATCAATGATTGTATGAGTTCGTCTTGCATAAAAACCCGATATCGGACCATTATCGTCCATACCAACAGGGTACTGAGCCTTATTTCTATAATTCATGGGATTATCCATACCGATAACTCTATTTACGTTAATCCCTCTAAACCCGCCTATTCTTTCAAGATTATCCGTTACAACTCCATGCTTAAACATAAGCTGCATATCATAAGTCATATGCTGAAGACTACATCCTCCGCACCTTTTATATACATGGCAAAATGGCTCACGGCGTTCAGAGCTTTTACGTATCCACTTTTCAACTCTTGCTACGGCATAATTCTTTGCAACCTTTATTATCTTGGCAACAACTCTTTCACCTTTAATTGCACCTTGCACAAAAATAGCCATGCCCTCTACCTTCCCAACTCCCATGGCTTCATGTGTCATGCCAGTAATATCTATTTCAAATATATCGTTCTTTTTCATAATTCAACTCCAATTCAATTTCATTAGCAGGCATAGGCCTATAGTAATAATACCCTTGTACCTCATCACAAGAGTGTTTCATTAGAAAGTCAACCTGGTTCTTTGTCTCGACACCTTCTGCAATAACCTTTAGATCCATTATTTTAGCAAGATTAATAATTGCTTCTGCAATTGCCCTATCCTTTTCTGTTTCTTCAATACCTCTAATAAACTGTATGTCTAGCTTAATTCGGTCAACAGGCAAGCTCTTCAACCGTCTGAATGAGGAATACTCAGTTCCAAAATCATCTATTGATATGGTAACCCCCAGCGCCTTCAATGCTGCTAATATCTCAATAATATAATATGAATCATTGTCAAAAATACTCTCTGTAATCTCCAGCTCTAAATCTTGTGGTGCCAATCCTGTCTTAACTAGAATATTCTCTACCTCCTGCACGAAACCTGGGTTCTTTAACTGGTAAACCGATATATTAACTGCTACCCTCATTCCAGTATAACCCTTATCTTGCCATATTTTATTCTGCCTACAAGCAGATTCTAAAACCCAATTTCCAATTGCGTTAATCTGCCTTGTTTGTTCTGCAATGGGTATAAATATAGCAGGTTCTATCATTCCTTCTTCTGGGAGTAACCATCGAGCTAGCGCCTCGAACCCAATTATTTTCTTTGTTTCAAGGCTTATCTGCGGCTGGTAGTATACCATTAGCTGATCTCTTTCAATTGCACGATATAGCTTGTTCGTTAACTCCATTTTTTCTAGAACGTCATCCTTCATATCTTGTGAGCAAAATAAGAATTGGTTTTTTCCTAATTTCTTTGCAATATACATTGCGGTATCAGCGTTTTTAATTAGTGTATCATAATCATCACCATCATATGGATATACAGCTACACCTGCACTAACAGTTACAAAAAACTCACGACCTTCAATTTCAATGGGCTCACAAACCGAATTAATAAGGCTATGCATAATGTCGATAGCTTCTTCTATACCAGAAAGCTGGTTAAGCATAACAATAAACTCATCGTCACCGAAACGTGACACTAAATCCTGATCACTAGTTTTTTTGGTTAGTATATTCCCGATTTCAATAAGAACCTTATCACCTATATCGTGACCCATTGTATCATTAATTGTTTTAAATGAATCAATGTCTATAGACACAACAGCTATAGTTTTATTAGTCCCCTTTGCATACTCTATTTCCTCCCTTAAACGAATACTAAACAAAACGCGATTAGGAAGTTTAGTAACCTGATCGTAATAGGCAAGGGATTCATTTTCTTCTTCAGTTTTGATTTTCACCAGCATATCTGAAACCATTCGGGCTACAATCTCAATGAAATCCGAAGAATCTAGATTCCATTCCCAAAGTGGTTTTGAGGAGTTAAAATTTAGTATTCCGATAATTTCTCCTTTTTCCTTTACCGGCAAACTAACCATACCCCTAATATTATGTTCTGCAAGACGTTTTCTAAATCTTTTCGCCACTTGCGGCAATAGCTCCATATCATGCAGTTTAACTATTGTTTCAGTTTCAAAAAGTTGATACATCCTCGGAACCATATCTGGGCTAAGCACTTCAAATCTCCTACTACAAGCCTTTATTCCATCCACTGACCACTCACAAACATACTCAGGCTTTAACAAATTCTTTTTATATAAAACAATATATGCATTTTCAGCCTTAATAAACCTTCCGCACTTTTCAAGTACAGCGCATAGCACTTCATCCTTATTCCACTCTTCAGTCGAAATAAAATCCCTAGATATTTCATATAGAAGGTTCTCTTTCACATTAAAATGTGTATTTTTTCTAACACTTACATTATAGATATTATTTATATATATAGCTAAGCCAGCTGAAATAAGAGTAAAAATAAGTCTTGAGATATAATTTACTGTGGTTATTTGCACTGTGACGCTGGGGGCTATTGCCATAGACAAAATCTGCGAAGTAATAAATGTGATAATTATGGGATATATTTGGATACGATTATTA
>DASRMZ010000400.1:0-3159 GCA_035647675.1 Thermoclostridium sp.
GTAGAAGAGATTCAGAGAAAAGCCGATCACAGTGCTTATGAGAAGGCTTATAATCATGTGGTTGAAGAGGTTGCTTATACTTGGTTTAATCGCTTGATTGCTATCCGTTTTATGGAAGTTAATGATTACTTGCCTACAGGGGTTAGAGTCCTTTCCTCTGAGCAGAGCGACAAGATAGAACCGGATCTTGTGACCTATGCTTTAGATGTTGATCTTAATTATTCTAGCAATGATAAAGAACAGATCATTCAGCTTAAACATGAAAACAAGCTGGATGAATTGTTTAGGATGCTCTTTGTTAAACAGAGCAATGAGTTAAATGCCAATCTTCCGGAACTATTTGAAAAAACCAATGACCATTCAGAATTACTACTCAATGTTTCATTTACGGATAAAGACGGAGTTATTTCCCGTCTTGTAAACGACATTCCCGAAGATGATTTCAATATCTCTAAAAAAGGACAGGTCGAAATTATTGGCTGGTTGTATCAGTTTTATAATACAGAGCCGAAGGATGAAACCTTTGCTCTCCTAAAGAACAGAATAAAGATTACAAAAGAGCGAATTCCCTCAGTCACACAATTGTTTACCCCAGACTGGATTGTTCGTTATATGGTGGAGAACAGCCTTGGTCGCTTATGGGTGGAGGGTCATCCTAACGAGAAGTTGAAATCCAATTGGAAATACTATTTAGAGGAAGCTGAACAAGAGCCAGAGGTAGAGGAAGAGCTAAAGAAAATTCGTGTTGAATATGCTGAAATTAATCCAGAAGATATTAAAATAATCGATCCAGCCATGGGCTCAGGTCATATTTTGGTATATGCCTTTGACGTAT
Organism: Thermoclostridium sp.; assembly: GCA_035647675.1. Taxonomy (GTDB): domain Bacteria; phylum Bacillota; class Clostridia; order DSM-8532; family DSM-8532; genus Thermoclostridium. The sequence continues at coordinate 836 of DASRMZ010000400.1, forward strand.
TAATGCAAATATATACTTCTACTGGTTGGTCAGAGCGTGATGCAGCACAGTCCATTCTAGAGAACAACCTGTACGGTCTTGATATTGACGACCGTGCAGGTCAGTTAGCTTATTTTGCAGTCATGATGAAAGCTCGTCAATATAGTCGTCATATTTTAGACAAGAATATTAAGCCAAATGTTTTTGCTATCCAGGATTCATCATTTATGACGGATGACTACATTGGATTTGTTGCGGGAAATGATCATGCACTAAAAACTGATTTGAATTATCTCCGAGCAGTATTCAAAGACGCCAAAGAGTTTGGCAGCATTTTAGATGTGCAAAAGCTTGATTTTGAGCGCTTGCATAGCCGAATTGAAGAAATCAGGAATACTACCGCAGGAGATTTATTTGCTTTGATGCACCAGACTGCTACCTCCGACATGCTGCGCTCGCTTGTGAAACAGGCGGAAATAATGACGCATAAGTACGATGTGGTGGTCACCAATCCACCTTATATGGGCAGCAGTGGGATGGGTCCAAAGCTATCCGACTATGTTAAGAAAAACTATCCTGACAGCAAGTCAGATTTGTTTGCTGTGTTTATTGAAAAGGGAAATAGAATGGTTATCCGCAATGGGTTCAATAGTATGGTTACTATGCAAAGTTGGATGTTTTTATCTAGCTTTGAAAAAATGCGGACAGACATTACTAGTAATAGAGATATCTGTAATCTTATGCATATGGAAAACATGGTAATGAAGATTGCATTTGGCACTGCGGTTACTGTGTTCAGAAATACTTATATCCAGAATTATAAAGGTACATATAATCATATAAAATTGCAGGATGTTGAGAATGAAAAACCTATAGTGTTCCCGATAAAAGAGAATCGTTATGTTGCCCAACAATCTAACTTTGCTAAAATACCCGGATCGCCGATAGCGTATTGGGCGAGTGAAAAGATTATTAATTGCTTTTCAAAACACAAAACTATTAACGATTATGCAAATCCTAGACAGGGACTTGCAACAGGCAACAATAATCAGTATCTGCGTATATGGTCGGAAGTGAGTATAAAGGATATTAAACTAGATGCAGCAAACCATGATCAATTCTTTTTGTCTGGGAAAAAATACGTTCCGTACAATAAAGGGGGAACATTTCGAAAATGGTATGCAGATATCGTATATATTATTAGATTTGATAAAGGCAGTTATGATGTCTTACAAACGGTTGGTAATCATCTTCCTTCTAAAAAGTTTTATTTTAAAGAGAGTATAACTTGGTCAAAAGTAACTTCCGGTGGATTATCTATGCGGTACATTCCCCGAGGATCAGTTTTTGATGTGGCTGGTTGTTCAATTTTTGCAGATAATAATATGAGTTATATTTTAGCATTTGTAAACTCAAAGGTAATGCAATATCTAATGAATATTTTGAGCCAAACACTGAATTATGAGGTGGGTAATGTAAAATCAATTCCATTTATTTTTGCAAATACAAATACTGAAAAGCAGATAGAAAAAATTATTCGTGAGACCTTAAAATTATCAAAAACAGATTTAGACAGTTCGGAAACCTCCTGGGACTTCCAGAAACATCCATTAGTAGTTGGCACATCGATTCAAAAAGCATTTAACAAGTGGAAAGCAGAATGTGATGACCGTTTCTATCAACTCAAAGCCAACGAAGAAAAACTTAATCGTATATTCATCGATATCTACGACTTACAAGATGAACTAACCCCAGAAGTTGAAGATAAAGATGTAACCGTCAGCAAAGCCGACCTGAAACGAGATATTCGCAGCTATATCTCCTACGCTGTCGGCTGCATGTTCGGTCGCTACTCCCTCGATACAGAAGGACTAGCCTATGCCGGTGGTCAATGGGATGAAAGCGAGTATAAGATCTTTATTCCCGATCAGAACAACATACTACCTATCACAGATGAAGAATACTTCTCCGATGATATTGTTGGATTATTTACCGAATTTGTTAAGACTGTTTATGGACATGATACTCTCGAAGATAATCTAGACTTTATTGCAAAAGGACTAGGAACTAGAGGAAATAGTTCCCGTGATGTCATCCGCAACTACTTCATGAGAAACTTCTATAAAGATCATTGTCAAATATACAAACAGAGACCCATCTACTGGTTTTTTGACAGCGGTAGACAAAATGGCTTTAAAGCCCTGATCTATATGCATCGCTATGATGAAAATACGATAGGCAACCTTCGTATCGATTACTTACATAGAATGCAACGAATTTATGAAGAGGAAATAGCTAGGATGCAGGATACTATTGATAACAGCGACAATGCCCGTGAAGTTAGG
>DASRMZ010000401.1:0-5568 GCA_035647675.1 Thermoclostridium sp.
CAATATTTCTTATTTAAATTTTTTTTTTGTACTCAATAAACAGAAGAATACATTCTTCTGTTTATTCTGTCTATATTTACGTTATTGATGAAATTACTGCAGCCTTACTGACTATACCAACCAGTTTGTTATTGTCAGTAACAGCAACAGGAAATTTAGTATCTGCCATTAATGATAGTATATCATTGATGCACACTTCACTTTCAACGGTTGGAACATTCTTAATAACGTAATCCGCTATGGGTTTACTTAATGTTCTTGCTTCCAATGCACCATCAATGGTGAGTATTCCTATAAAATTCATTTTATTATCAACCATGTATGCGCTTGAAACTTGATTTTCCTTCATTACTTTCAATGCATAACTTGCATTATCCTTAGGTCTAATTATACAAGATGGTCTAATCATAATATTTTTAACTGTTGTAACTTGTGTTTTGTCTGCGCCTTCAATAAACTCCTTAACATAGTCATCTGCAGGATTTATTGACATGGTTTCTGGTGCATCGATTTGTATTACTTTACCATCCTTCATGATAGCCACGGTATCACCTAGCTTAAAAGCTTCGTTAATATCGTGAGTTATGAACACTATTGTTTTTTCAAGCTTACGCTGAATGGATAGCAATTCAAATTGCATTTCACGCCTTACAAGAGGATCTAAAGCTGAAAATGGTTCATCCATAAGCAGTATTTCAGGATCATTCGCCAATGCTCTGGCTATTCCAACTCTTTGCTTCATTCCACCTGATAGGGTTGATATAGTGTTTTCCTCCCAACCGTCAAGACCGACAAGCGATATCATTTCCCTTGCCTTTTCTTCACGATAGTTCCTCGGAACACCTTTTACTTCAAGACCATATGAAACATTTGATAAAACATTTTTATGCGACATAAGGCCAAAATTTTGAAAGATCATTGACACCTTATTTCTTCGATACTCAATGAGCTGTTTTTTCCCCATTTTACTAACATCTTCATCTTCAAAAATAACTTTGCCCGAAGTAGGTTTATTTAGCATATTTAAACACCTGACAACTGTAGACTTACCAGAACCTGAAAGACCTATTATTACAAAGATCTCACCGCGTTTTACTTTAAATGAAACATCCCATAAGGCTACAGTAACTCCTGTCTTTTTTTGAACGGCTTCCTTATCAGCCCCTGCCCTCATCATTTTTGCAGCTTCTGTTTGGCTTCGCCCATCATATAGCTTCGAAAGATTTTGCACTTCAATAATTGTGTCAGACATTGTTACTCACCTCCTCAGCTCTAACAAAGCCTTGTGTAATTCTGTCTAGTATTATTGCTATTATAACAACTGCAGTTCCTGCAACTAATCCTCGACCCATTTCCAACCTGTTAACACCAATAAGAACTTCCATACCAAGCCCACTAGCACCAATCATTGAGCATGTTACAACCATTGACATCGCCATCATCAATGTTTGGTTCAATCCAGTCATTATTGTAGGAAGCGCCTGTGGAATCTGCACCTTATAAAGTGTTTGAAATCCTGTAGAACCAAATGCAATTGATGCTTCCACAACCTCTTTGTCTACTTGCCTTATTCCATGGTTTGTTAGCCTAATTAATGGAACCACTGCATAAATGGTTGTTGCTATTACTGCTGGCGCTTTACCAAGCCCGAAAAACAGCAAAGCAGGTATTAGATATACAAATACAGGCATTGTCTGCATCATATCCAATATAGGGCGAACAATTCTGTTTATTCTTTCACTTTTTGAAATTATAATCCCAATAGGAAAACCTATTATTATGGAGATTAGAACGGATGTAACCACAATTGAAAGTGTTTCAAGCATTAAATCCCAAAGTCCAAAAAAACCGATAAGCGAAAGAAAACAGGCATATATAATTCCATTTCTTAGTTTTCCGCTAAGCTTCCAGCCTAAGATAATTACAACCAATATAAAAACCCACCAAGGGATATAGTTTAATCCCTTTTGAACTATTAAAATCATTCCATTAAGGAGTCTTTTAATGCCAGAGAAAAAAGCATCATATTTGATGCTAAAATCTCTCACTACTTCATCAATTACAGTAACATCAAAAGGAATCTTAAAAGGAAAGTTGAAAAACCAATTCACAATTATTCCCCCTTATTTCAAAGCATCTCTAATTAATTGTGCTTTATCTGGATCTAGCCAATCATCTAAGAATTCATCATATTTTTTCAAATACCACTTTGCAGTGTCCATATGATTATCACCAGTTTCTTGTATATGTGCTAGGGCCTCTGATGTTAGTTGACTTGAGCTTCGGTATTTTGATAAAAACACACAGTATTCAGGATCCTTTTCGAAAAACTCATTACTGACTGCAATGGTAACCCTTACAGGTGGACATTCAGTCTTGCCTTCTGCATATTCTTCTGGTTTCGTTGGATCATATGGATGGTCTTCTAGTAGAACAAAATCATACTTACCAAGTAGCCAGGTAGGTTCCCAATAGTAGCCCACAACTGGTTCACCTTTCTCATATGCGCCTGAAAGTGCTGCACTTAATGCTGGATCCGAACCAGGCCTAAAATAATTAAAGTTCTCATCTAATCCATTGTATAGATATTTATTGTGCATAATATTGTCTATTTCCCAGCCAGGTATTGCCCCATATATCCTGCCTTTATCTGGCTGTTCATCATCGGGAAACACGTCTTTATATTTTTTAAGATCTTGTACTGTTTTTAAATCTGGAGCCATAGGTTCTATGCCTCTTTCAGCATCACCCTCTATAACATATCTTGGAACATAAAAACCCTGATAGTTATCGTCAAAATTTATACCCACTTCTTTTAACTTGCCGTCTTCTAGATCCTGCTGATAAGTGGAGATGTTATCAGTCCACTCTTCCATATGAACATTTATCTCACCGGTTAATGTTCCCTGGTGGGTAATGGGAGTGGTTCCTGAAACTTCTCGCCAGTTATCATAACCAAAAGCATTTGTTGCAATAAATCCCGCCACTGCGTTATGGAATTTAATACTATCCCAACCAGCGTCAGCAAACACAAGTTCATTGGTAGTCGAGCATGCGCTGAACATTGTCAACAGCATTAGTGATAATACCAATCCAATAATTAATTTTTTCATTTATTTATTCCCCCTCTAAAAAGTAACCACCTTAATATATCACAAGGTTGTTGGTTGGTCAAATTCAGTTTATTATTTCCAACTAGCGCATTAAACAAATATCACCATAATTAGATTATTACTATTTTGTGATTAATGTATGCAAATGCAGTGTATAGCTAGCACAAAAAATAAAGCATTAAAAATGCTTTATTTAATAGATATTTTGCTATTGCTCTAAATATTAGGAAGCTTTAGATATGAATTAATTGTAATGGTTCCTATGCTTTTAAATTGTAAATGGGTGAACGCTTATTCTGCTACATAGCATAAAGATACGTCTTCATTTTGAATATATGAATTTTAAAACACGTTCGTAACATTCTTCATCACCAATGAAATATAGAGTATCATCCTCATTTAATGTTGCATAAGGTCCTGGTGACAGCACTAAAGAATCTTGGGTCCTTATCGCTACAACAGTCGCAGTTGTATTGTGCCAAAAATTAACTTCTGAAATTGTTTTGCCTAGATGAACAGCTGATTTATCAATATCTATTTCAAATGGCATAAAAGAATTAATGGATTTGAATCTGTTTGTCTTATCTACAAGCTCATTAACCAGTTTTTTAAGATTATTATTGTCATCAATTTGTTTGTCAATTGATGAAATAATTTCTCTTCTAACATCATTTAACATACGGACATTGCGAAATTGCTTTACAAATTGCACTGCCTTTTCATAAGAGACAATTCTTACACCACTACCCTTTATCGTCTCAACGATTTTCATATCGGACAAAATACATATTGCGCGTCTTGCAGTTTCTGCAGAAACTGCGTATTGGCTTGCAACCGATGAACGGGCGTATATTTTTTCACCTATTTGATAATGTTTATCAACAATTTTTGCTGCAATATCTGCTGCAATTTTCTGATATACCGGATATTCCGATTTACTTTTTTTACTTTTTGTCAAATTAATCAATCCATTTTCAAATTATTTTGAACTCCATTTATGTGTCAATTATTATGCTTCTATATATAGTTTACAACTGTTTGTTTAAAACAACAAGCTCTATACATGCACATAGCACTTCGATAGCCTGTTTTAGTTCGTCAATAGGTGGAAATGTAGGAGCAATTCGAATATTTTTATCTTCTGGATCCTTTCCATAAGGATAAGTGGCTCCAGCACCAGTGAGTTTAACCCCCACGTCCCGAGCTTTTGCAACAACTTGTTTTGCACATCCTTCAGGCACATCTAAGCTAATGAAATAACCACCTTTAGGGTCAGTCCACTTAGCAATATTTAAATGACCCAGGTTCTTTTCAAGCATTGCTGTAACCATCTCAAACTTTGGTCTTAGTATCGCGGCTTGCTTTTGCATATGAACTCTTATGCCATTTATATCTTTGAAATAACGGGCATGAATTAAATGATTTATTTTGTTCGGCCCTATTGTTTTTACAGATAACAATTCTTTTGTGTAAATAGCATTATCTATGCTACATGCTATAGCTGCAACTCCTGCACCAGGAAAGGATATTTTAGATGTTGAAGTAAAAATAAACACTCTGTTTTGATTACCTGCACTCTTACACTCATCCAGTATGTTTAAAAGCTTTTTTTCTTCATATAGGTGATGAACAGCATAGGCATTGTCCCAGAAGATTTTAAAATCATCTGCCTTAGTTTTCATATGGGCTAACCTTTTTACTACTTCATCGGAGAAAATAACCCCCGTAGGGTTACTGTACATAGGTATACACCATATGCCTTTAATGCATTCATCCTCTGCCACAAGTTTTTCAACCAAATACATATCAGGTCCATTATCGTCCATTGGAACTGTAATCATTTCTATACCGAAATGCTCGCATATAGCAAAGTGCCGATCATATCCGGGACTAGGGCATAAGAATTTAACTGTATCAAGCTCCCTCCATGGTTTGGAATTTAAACATCCGTGATCGAACGCTCTTGAAATCGTATCGTACATCATATTAAGACTAGAGCTGTCTCCAAGTATAACTTCATCTTCACTCACATTTAATATTTGTGAAAAGATTCTTTTCATTTCTGGCAGACCATCAATAAGACCATAGTTCCTGCTATCAATACCATCCTCAGATATAAAGCCTGATTGTAATGTTTGTGTATATATTCCATCGGAAAGATCTAATTGTTCAACAGAAGGCTTACCTCTCGACATATCAAGCATGAATTTTTTGTTTTTAAAACTTTCAAATTTATTCTCAATTTCTTTCTTTCGTTCTTGTAATTGTTCTATAGTAAAACCTTCATACAGTTTACTCATCGTATTCCTCCATTAAAAAACACTCGAATTTGAATTTTGAATGTAGCTTAATTAACTATATTAATTTTACAACATAATAATATATTTTTATGATTTTTGCAAGTTTGATGTGATAAAATTTCAAAAATAGATTAACTTTAGTTAAGATTTACACC
>DASRMZ010000402.1:0-4822 GCA_035647675.1 Thermoclostridium sp.
GCACAGAATATAACAATCACCGTAGGCAGTATAAATGCAATTAAAATTTGTAATAATGACAGATTCATAGTTAATATGCATGCCACAGAAGCAATTAAAACCGAAGGAAGGCAAATAACCATATGCATTTTGGCTTTAGCAAGTAGCACATCGCCTCCATCTATCGGAAGAGACTGAGTTATCCAAAGACGTTTACCCTCCAAGGATATCGAAGGAGCAGAAACAATATTCGTAGAGGCTAAAAAACAAATTACCAATATGGGGATTAGCTTAGTGTATTGTGCCAATTGTGGTACGCTTTGGGTGATAAGGCTCGGTAAATCTCGGTAGATAACCAATGCAACAGCAAATACCAATGTGAATATGACCCCTAAAGACGCATTCATAATATATGTCGTACTTGAGAAGAAAAGCTGGAGTTCTTTTTTTAGCAAGGCGGATTTTGCACTTCCAACTTTTAGTGGTTGATGCATATACTTAATCCTTTTAAAGCCTTTTTTGGTTGTAGAGAATGTGACAAAGCTATATGAAAGTATAGAATACACAATAGCAAAAGGTATAATAGCGAACAAAAGGAATATTAAAAAGCTAAAGACATTCCCCTCAGCAATAGCCAATCCCAAGTGATATATTGGGAAAATCGATTTTATTTTACTACCAATAAGCTCCACATTATTAATTAAAGCCTGATGATATTCATTCATCTTACTAGAGAAGTAAAAATAAGCAGCCAAGAAAACTAATGAAAACCCAGTACTAATAAGAGTTTTGTTCCGAACTTTTGTTTCAATAATAGCAAGCAGCCATCCAAAGATACAGGATAAAGTTTGAGTAATAAATGGCAAGAATAAAAATACTAAAATAAAGAAAACAATTCCGATAGCTGCTGGTGGGTAATACATTAAATAAACAAAGGCAGCAGGAGCCAAAACAAGAAGTCCAATGAAATAATTGAAAATAATAAGCATGAAAAACCTACTGAAAAGAATATATTTTGGTGGTATTGGCATGCTTAGTAAAAGGTCATTGTCTTGCGCATCGTATAATTGTGCCTTTGTAAAGAGAATATTTATAAAAAAACTAAGGGCTATGGCAACTATAGATGCCATACTAAAATACAACCATGTATAGCCCGAGTTGCAAACGGGTTCACATATACTGTAAAACAGTCCGAAAAACGTTGCAAAAAAGCTGGTAATAATATATACAACCAATAACCCTATTAAAGAGGTGACAAAAACACTACGTTTCTTTTTAGATTTTGAGCCTCTGGGAAAAGAGCTAAACAAAGCCATGAGGCGTGTTTTAATTAAGGCTTTAAGCATATTTTAATCCACCTCCAATTCAAGGAACACATCCTCGAGAGAATCATTTCCTTTAACTTCTGCCATGCCACCCGAAACAACAAGCTTACCATTTTTAATGATAGCAACTTCATCACAAAGTTTTTCTGCTACCTCGAGAACATGGGTGGAAAAGAATATTGCTCCGCCACTATCGCATATGTTGCGCATAAGGCTCTTTAATTGATGGGTAGCTTTAGGGTCAAGACCTACAAATGGCTCATCCATAATTAAAAGCTTGGGCTCATGAATAAGTGCTGATATTACAGCTAACTTTTGTTTCATACCATGCGAGTAAGATGAAATGGGCTGTGCAAGATCATCCGTTAACTGTAATAGGTCAGCATATTTTCTAATCCTTTCCTCACGTTGTGCTTGAGGAACACCAAAAATATCAGCAATAAAATTTAGGTATTTAATACCCGAAAGAAACTCATATAGATATGGGTTGTCAGGGATATATGCTGTTTTGCTCTTGCATTTAAGGGGTTCTTTCTTTATAGAATCTCCATCTATATAGATTTCACCTTCTTCGAATTGTAAGATGCCACAGCAGGCTTTTATTGTAGTTGTCTTTCCTGCACCGTTATGACCTATAAAACCGTATATCATCCCTTTTTGAATGTGTAGGGACAAATTGTCAACGGCAGTTTTATCCCCATATTTTTTAGTTAAATGTTCAATTCGCAGCATAGCTTTCAACCTTTCTTTTGCTCTCATATGATTTATATTTAAGATTTACTCTATTCTTTTTGTTAAGCATACCTTTATATCATTTAGCATAGAAAAAAGGCTTATTAAAATGCTTTAAACGGTAGCCGTTATGATGCAAAGGCATTGAATGCCAAGACCTCTTCCAAAGTCGGTCAAGCCTTCGCCTGTTGTAGCTGTAATACCAATGTTTTCCTCATTTATGCTAAGTAAAGTAGCAATGCTTTTTCTCATTTCTAATATTTTGGGGCTTATTTTTGGCTTTAAACATTCTATTGAAAATGAAACATGATTGATGCTCCCATTAAAATATTTTAAGGCCTCCTTAACATATGCACTACTGTCTGTAATGCCTTCTGAAAAGCACATTTTATCTGCGATTTTGCCAAGGATATTAACACCCGTTATACCGGAAATTGCATTAGCAAGTGCGTGAAGTACAACGTCAGCATCACTGTTTGCAATAAGTGGCGTTCCTTCAAAAATCACTCCCCCAAGAACAAGTTTTTTCCCTGGGTTTTCAAAATCAAATCTATGGCTATCCTGTCCTATTGCAATTTTTATCATAATGATTACCTAATAATAACCCTTTCAAGCTATTTTACTCACTCTATAAATAATGTATCTTAGGATTTTTGAAATTTTATTGATGTAAAGCTCTGTTAACAAGATATTTCGCTCTTTCAAAATCCTTTCTATGAACATAAACAGCATATTGTCTTTCGTAGTCCATATTTATTCCAAAGGTGCCCCTTCGAGATCTCCGTCCCGACCATTGTCCTGAACGATTTAGTACCTTATAGGAGTATTTTATACCCTCCTTTTTAAGGGTGTCTCTTACCTTTGACAGCTCTTCTATTGAATATCCCATGTATACATCCATTTTATTAAAAAGAAACACTTGATAGTACCCCCCTGAATTCTTCTTATCTACGATTTTTTGGTTGCAGCACATAAATTTAACCTATACAGCGCAACTCTCACATTAAAAACATTTAACATATATAGAATATAATATTTTGGAAAAGTTTACAACGACATTCTTCAGCTAAGGCTTTGTGTGAACTGTAAAGCAAAGTTCACAGGAAACCAGAGAGATAGAGCTGTGCACTAACGGAAAGTTTATTATTCACATGTATATCTCAAAAAAAGTAGGGGGAGATTCGGGTGCTTTTGTTGACGCAAGCGGTAATGCTTCGAAGTCCATGCTGCCTACTTTACATATGAAACGTGATAATGAGCGACCCATGAGCCTTTGACCACTCACTAAAAACATCGCACAATTTAAGGCGTTGTATTAGATTTAGTGATTTTGCCGCAAAGGAAACAAATCACCCGAAGCATGCCCCCGGGATGGGTAAGCTTCATTCCGCTAATATTTTCCTTATATTGCACAGCTATATCTCTCTGGCTACCTGCAAATTGTAACATCATATATTAGTTCCTTTGCCAAAACATACATTAATGATTATAAATATCGGAAAATTCAATTTCAAGGTACTCTTCTCTACATTTTTTGTATTCTTTTGTAAGTGGTTCTTTCATCGCTTCCGGAAGTCTTTGATTTGGAATTGAAAATATAACTGTGGTGCCTTTTTCTTTATTATTGAACGCATATATTTCTCCGTTCATATTATCTAAAAGTCTTTTCACAATATATAATCCCATGCCACTTCCTTTTTTCTCCACCAAACTTTTACCGTCGGTTTGATTACATTTTCCGAATATAGTATTTTGATATTCCGTTGGGATGCCTGGGCCTGTATCGGTCACAGAAATAAGTATTTCTGTGTTTTGTATGTTTATGTTAACCTTTATCTCACCACCGGAAGGTGTGAATTTGATTGCATTTGACAAAAGATTTAGCATAATGCGTTCAATTTGAAAATTATCTATAGAAGCAACATGCTCTAGCTTATTACTATCAAAGGATAATTTCACATTCTTCGTCTTCGCATAATCAGTAATAGAAAAGGTTATGTCCTTAATGACACCGACTATATCATCATTTTTTAAGTCAACACTGTAGAAACCAGAATCCAACCTATTAATTTCAAGAATATTATTCACCATTTTTAATAATCTGAGGCAATTCTGTTTCATTATATCCAAATACCTGATCTTAACCTTGCTGTATTTCCCTGATGTATTTAGTTTAGATACCTGGATCGTCGACAGAATAACATTCAGAGGGGTCCTAAGTTCGTGGGAAAGAGCATAAATCCAATCACTTTGTTCTTCAACCTCATTTTTGGAATCTGGTGATCCTATCAATTTACAATCTTCCATATTACATCCATTATTGACTAAACTGCATTGTGAACAAAAGGCGTTTAACTCTACTTTTTCTTTAATAACCACAAAAAGAGCCTCCTTCTTATTTGAGCTTTTTACAATGTTCCTTTTTAAGTTCCACGGTACAATGTGTTGTAGTTATCCATTAAAGCTTGATACTACTTATTGTACAACTTAAAATATTAAAGACATTTTGCAATATTGTTTTTTTATGTTCCGCTGTACAATATGTTGTGGTATGTATGAGGGTTTCTAACCACATATTATTCAGCTAATATTTATTATAGTTACATCGCAAAAACCTTTATTAGGAGTTACATCACAAAAGCTACCTTAGATAGCACATATCAGAAATATATTCTCTATATGTATAATTTAGTCTCCTGTTTTGAAAAATAATAGACTCACGAAGTAAATACATTGTATTCAAGCTGCATATAAGAAAAAAAACGCTAATAGTATTATATATACGT
>DASRMZ010000403.1:0-10023 GCA_035647675.1 Thermoclostridium sp.
GATAAAAGCTTATAGTATTTACTAAATTTGTACGAAGATTCCCATTTATAATTAATAAGCCGTCAAAAATTTAGTCAAAGGAGGTCGTTATCATGCCACGACGTGGAGAAAACATATATAAGCGAAAAGATGGTAGATGGGAAGGAAGATATATCAAATGTCATATTAATGGCAAGGCTCAATACGGATATATCTATGCAAAATCATATAAAGAGGCTAAGGAGCGTTTAAATCAAGCCAAAAACCTTAATATGGCTACCACTACAGAAATTACTAAAAGTATCAAACTACAAAATACAACAACCTTTTACGAAATATCAACACAATGGCTCAATATGAAAGCGGCAACTATTAAGCTTTCTAGTTACACAAGGTACTCAAATTTACTGAATACATACCTATATCCTCAATATAGAGACACTTTGATTGAGGATATTTCGCCAGCTTCGGTAGATTCATACATTAACATGCTATTAACAGACGGCAAAAAAGACAACTGGAGGGAGTGAACATTCTTTAGTGTAAACGGAATAATACACCAACAGTTGTTAATAATTATATTGTAGCATAAATCGGGCTACGCTGGGGAGCGACCCAACGCTTGCTACAGCTTATACGGTGAATCGGCGGGTCTTTTGGATTCGCCGGTTTTCCAATTCACCGGTAAGCTCTCAGCGGATAAACCCCGGGAGTTTGAGGGCAGAGCCCTCAAGGCTTACGCTACTAACCTATCTGCAAAAAATATCATTATCTGACTGTATGCCATTGCCCAATCCCTTGCTGGCTGTGTCCACTTTTTAGTGATTTCTTTCACTGAGAGAAAAATCACCTTTCGAATCGAATCATCAGTAGGGAAGATTGACTTTGTTTTCGTGAATTTCCGAACCATTCTGTGATACGCCTCCACCGCATTTGTTGTATAAATTAAATGCCTGATTTGTTCGGGATAACTGAAAAACGTAGTAAGTTCTGCCCAATTTGTATCCCAAGAACGCAGAATCGACGGATATTTCTTATCCCATTTTTCCCTAAATTCCTCTTTTTCATACTCTGCATCGTCAAGATTTACTGCACCATATATTTTCTTTAGATCGCTGCAAATTGCCTTTCTGTCCTTATATTGTACAAATTTGGTTGAATTTCGAATCTGATGGACTATACAAAGCTGTTGTTTTGTTCTCGGAAATATCGCATTTATTGCGTCTCCAAGGCCTTTCAGATTATCATGGCAGGCAATGAAGATGTCTTGTACGCCTCGCTTTTTGAGGTCAGAGCAAATTGATGCGTAAAAACTTGCGCCCTCGTTTTCGCTAATCCAAATTCCTAAGATGTCTTTCTGCCCGTTCATGTCAATTCCCAAAACCGAATAAACACATTTGTTTATGATCTGGTTGTCTTTACGACTTTTAAATACGATCCCGTCAAAATAGATGATCGGATAGATTGATTCAAGCGGTCGGTTCTGCCATTCGTTCACTTCAGGTAAAATCTTATCCGTTATTTTTGAAATCAACGTCTGCGAGATTTCTGCTCCGTAAATCTCTCGCAAATTGTCCTCAATATCCCGCTGACTCATGCCTTTGGCATACATAGCCATAATCTTCTGCTCGATTTCATCAGTCCGGGTCTGTCTCTTTTCAAGAACTCTTGGCTCAAACTCACCGTTGCGGTCACGTGGTATGGCTATTTCGCTTTCACCGTAATCGCTTATGATGGTCTTGTGGTTATAACCATTGCGGGAATTACCCGAATTATTTCCCGCTACATTATGTTTTTCATACCCGAGATGTTCATCCATCTCGGCTTCAAGCATTTGCTTAATTGTTCCAGCAAATAGACGTTTTAATTTCGACTGAATATCACCTGTGCTCCTGCAGTCCCGTATTAGCAGACTGACCAATTCCATTTCCTTTTCACTAAGGATGTTTTTTGATGTTTTCATGTGATAACCTCCATTCTTATATGTGGAGATTATTGCCATTTACACGGACGATTATTCAGCCTATATTAGAACATTGTAACTTGTTTTTCTTCCTTGTCATCTTCCTTTAAATAGCGTCCTACCGCAGGGATGTTCTTGGTCCGGTAATAATCTAAGTCTTGGAAGGTTACTTCGTCTAATTGCCTTACCTTACTCATGAAGCTTCCTTTTTTTGACCTTAGAACCTGTACACCGGCTGAGCTTCTTGTTGCTTTTGGATTAATGTTTGCTGTATCGAAGATTAAAACCTTGTCAATATCCGAAAAAGCAACTAACTCCTTGTCCTCCTCCAAAAACCTTATGTCACATAGCGGAGAAGTCTTATAATAAGCATTGGCCAGCTTTTTACGGTTTGTCTTTGTTTCATAGCTTGTCAACGCTATTTTCGCAGACTTTCCGTTTTCAAACGAAAACAGCATATTTCCCGAATAGTCTTCTGTGGAGACCATATAAAGTATTTTCTCTTCCGGCTCTAATTCAAGGAGGTTCTCCAGATATTCACCCCAGCTTGATGCTTTACAATCATTAATATCGTGCACCTTAAGCTTATACGCCACACATTGATCTGAAAACAGTATCAATTCAGTTTTATTGCGGGTTTCAATCTCCTGCATTATCTCATCATCATCTTTAAGCCTATGATCACTTGCGGCTCTAAGTGAGGTAAGAGGTATCTTCTTTAAATATCCTTGTTTAGTAAGGAAAAGTTTAAGGTTATAATCTTCAATTAGTACTTCTTCGGTAATAACCGTAATATGCTTTTCGTGAATCATCCCTGTGCTACGTGGTTTACCATACTTTTTCGCTATCTCTTTTAGCTGTTTACATATGATATCAAGAACCCTGGATTCTTTACGATATATATCATTAAGCTCATCAATTTCAGCCTTTAATGCTTCAATATCAGATGTTTGTCTAAGAATATACTCTCTGTTTAGATTTCGCAATCTTATTTCTGCTACGAATTCCGACTGAACTTGATCAATGTCAAACCCTTTCATAAGGTTGGGTATAACTTGAGCATCCTTTTCAGTACCACGGATTATCTTTATTGCTTTATCAATATCAAGAATTATCTTAGATAATCCCTGCAGCAAATGTAATCTCTCCGACTTCTTTTTTATGTCAAAAGCAGTTTGTCTTCTGATACATTTCATTCTAAATTCAATCCATGCATCAAGTATTCCCTTAATGCCCAAAACCTCTGGTTTACCATCAACAAGAATATTAAAATTGCATCCGAAGCTATCTTCAAGAGCTGTAAGCTTATATAGCTTATCCATAAGCGCCTCAGGATCTGTTGAGCGTTTTATATCAATTGTGACTCTTAAACCATGCAAGTCGGTTTCATCACGAATATCTGTAATTTCTTTTATTTTTCCGCTCTTTACTAAAGCTGTAATAGCATCAATAATTGCTTCTGATGTAGTGGTGTATGGAATCTCATATACTTCAATGCACTGGTTTGGTTCATCAAACCTGTATTTTGCGCGAAGCTTAAAACTTCCTCTGCCTGATTCATATATTTTTTTTAATTGACTCTCGTTGAAGATTAAATCTCCACCAGTTGAGAAGTCTGGTGCTTTTAAATAATCTAAGAAGTTAATATTGTCATTTTTAATATAGGCAATTGTAGCATTGCAAACCTCTTTTAGGTTAAAGCTGCAAATATTACTTGCCATACCCACAGCAATACCCTGGTTTGGGTTAACAAGTATATTCGGAAAAACTGATGGTAACAATACAGGTTCCTTCATCGTACCGTCATAATTGTCTACGAAATCTACCGTATCCTTATCAATGTCCTTGAATAATTCCGAACTAATTTCAGCAAGCTTAACCTCTGTATACCTGGGGGCTGCAAACTTCATGTCACGCGAATAAACACGCCCTAGATTACCCTTGGATTCCACAAGTGGATGTAGCAACGAACCATTTCCCGTCGTAAGCCGAACCATTGTTTCATAGATTGCCATGTCGCCATGGGGGTTTAATTTCATTGTTTGACCTACTACATTAGCTGATTTCGTTTTTGGTCCATTAAGTAAAGCCATTTTATACATTGTGTATAGTAATTTTCTATGTGATGGCTTCAATCCGTCAATTTCCGGAATTGCTCGGGAAACTATAACACTCATTGCATATGGCATATAGTTTACTTTTAGTGTTTCTACTATTTTTTGTTCAGTAAACTTCATTAAAAACTCCCTCGCTTTAATTCATAATTAGCTTACATCAAGCATGTTCAAATATTTATGCCCATGCTCACTAATATAATCCTTCCTACCTTGTAAATCATCACCAAGTAAAATATCGAAAAACTGTTGTGTTTGCTCAACATCATCGGGAAGGACTTTTATCAATCTTCGTGATTCAGGGTTCATGGTGGTCTCCCACATCATATCGGGATTATTCTCACCTAAACCTTTTGATCTGTGTATTATAACTTTTTTATTTTTTAACTTTGCTAAAATATCATTCTTCTCTTTTTCACTATATGCAAAGTAGGTTTTTCCCTTTGCGCTAATTTCAAACAGTGGTGATTCTGCAATAAACACCTTTCCCTCTCTAATGAGGCTTGGTACGAGTCTATATATCATAGCCAGTATCAATGTGCGTATCTGAAACCCATCCACATCCGCATCAGTGCATATTATTACTTTGCCCCATCTTAGATTGTCCATATCGAATGTAGAAAGGTTCTTATTATGTCTTGTTTTTATTTCCACACCACAGCCTAAGACCTTTAGTAAATCTACAATAATCTCACTTCTAAAAATGCTACCGTATTCAGCCTTCAAGCAATTTAATATTTTTCCACGTACCGGCATTATGGCCTGGAACTCAGAATCTCGTCCCATCTTGCACGAGCCAAGAGCTGAATCTCCCTCCACTATATAAATTTCCCTTCTTGAGGTGTCCTTGGTTCTACAGTCAACAAATTTCTTAACACGATTTGCAAAATCAACTTTGCCACCAAGCTTTCTTCGAATATCAATGCGTGTTCTTTCTGCTGACTCTCGGCTTCTTTTATTGACCAATATCTGGTTTGCAATCTTCTCTGCTTCTTCTTTATTTTCAATAAGATAAAGTTCAAGCTGCTCTCTCAAAAAGTCGGTCATTGCTTCTTGAATAAACTTATTTGTAATTGATTTTTTTGTCTGATTTTCATAACTGGTAACGGTTGAAAATGAGCTACTAATAAAAATTAAGCTATCCTGTATATCTGTAAAGGTTATCTTAGATTCATTTTTATTGTATTTATTATTATTTTTCATGTAATTATCAAGTGCATAAACAAAAGCACTTTTTGCAGCCCTATCTGGTGCACCGCCATATTCTAAGAAGCTGGAGTTGTGATAATACTCTAGTACATTTATCTCATTGCTAAATAAAAACGCAGTATTCATGATTACTCTGTACTCAGGCTTATCCTTTCTATCGCTCCCTTTTGCTGTTGCTTTGTAGCATTGGGGCGATGTAAAACCCGTGTCCTTAGCTAATTCCGTAACATAATCTTCTATACCCTTTTCATAATAAAACTCTTCTGTGTTTTCAGTTGCTTCGTCAATTAATATAAAACGCAATTCTGGATTTACTACAGCCTGTCTTTCTAATGTTTGCCTGTAGTATTCTATAGGAATATTAATATCGGTAAACACGTCAAGGTCCGGCTTCCAATATGTTATGGTGCCTGTATGTTCATATTTACACTTTTGTTTTTTTAAGCCCCCAACGTTTTCTCCTTTTGAGAACTCTAATGAATGTTTGTAACCGTCACGAAAAACCGTGACAAACATAAACTCTGAACTGTACTGTGTTGCACATGCTCCAAGACCATTTAGGCCAAGACTGAATTCGTAATTATCACCACTTATGTTGTTGTATTTCCCGCCTGCATACAATTCACAGTATACCAATTCCCAATTGTAGCGCTGTTCATTCTGGTTAAAATCAATAGGAACACCACGCCCTTTATCCTCGACAGTAATAGAAAAATCGCTGTGCCTTGTTATGATTATCTCTTTACCAAAGCCTTCTCTTGCTTCATCGATAGAGTTTGACAGGATTTCAAAAAACGAATGTTGACAGCCTTCCAGCCCATCGGAACCAAAAATAACTCCAGGACGCAATCTGACACGATCCGCTCCCTTTAAGGATGTTATACTTTCATTTCCGTAATTATCGTTTTTTTTCATTCGTACACCCCACTTTAATAATTTATCTATTTGTGAAACTTCCACTTTCTTAGTTTTCATCATTTCGCTGAATTATTTCTATGCCTATCTTTTTTCATTATAGCAACAGAAACAGTTGCTTGCAATTGCTGTATACCGCTATATGAAATACCCAAATATACTACCTATCCAATCGAACCTATGTTCTATAATACTACATATTGGTTGCTTTTTCAAATACCTTATCCACCTGTAGCTGGATATCCATCACCATTCGTTAGTGTTCGCTCCGTTCATTTTTTGGATATAGCATAGATATATCTCTCCGAACATTCCTCATCCTTGTAGGTACATAAGAAAATCCGGCTTTAGCCGGATTTCTTTATGATGCTGAATCAATATTTTCTGTCTGTTTTTTCTTTTTTGGCGAACTAATTGCCTTCCTTGTTTCATTTAAGACAAGTGTTGGCTCACGACCTGAAAGAATAACTTCCTTATCAACTATACATTTTTCAACATTCTTTTTAGAAGGAATGTCGAACATGACATCTGTCAAGGCTTCTTCAATAATGGAACGAAGCCCTCTTGCTCCTGTCTTTCTTTCAAGTGCTTTATCTGCTATGGCATGCAAAGCTTCTTCTTCAAAAATAAGCTCAACTTCATCCATTTCAAACAATCTCTTATATTGCTTTACAAGAGCGTTGCGTGGCTTTGTAAGAATGTCTATCAAAGCATCACGATCAAGTGAATGTAATGATGATATAATGGGCAGTCTGCCAATAAATTCAGGGATAAGCCCATATTTAAGTAAATCCTGTGGAGTTACTAGCTGGAACAATTCACTGATCTCTTTGCTACGTTCTAAACCGCTTTCATTGGTAGCGCCAAAACCTATTGTCTTTTTACCAATTCTATTCTCTATTATTTTATCAAGGCCATCAAATGCTCCTCCACAAATAAACAATATGTTGGAGGTGTCTATTTGTATAAACTCCTGATGCGGATGCTTTCTTCCACCCTGTGGTGGAACAGATGCTACAGTACCCTCAAGTATCTTCAAAAGGGCCTGCTGTACACCCTCACCGCTAACATCACGTGTGATTGATGGATTGTCAGTCTTTCGTGCTACCTTGTCAATTTCGTCCACGTAAATTATACCGTTTTCTGCACGCTCAATATCATAATCTGCAGCTTGGATAAGCTTTAGAATGATGTTTTCAACATCCTCTCCAACATAGCCTGCCTCTGTTAATGATGTAGCATCAGCTATAGCAAAAGGAACATTTAATATTTTTGCCAAGGTCTGAGCAACCAATGTCTTTCCTGAGCCAGTCGGGCCTAACATAAGTATATTACTTTTTTGCAGCTCAACATCACTTGTCGTTAATTCAGCATTAACCCTTTTATAGTGATTGTATACAGCAACTGCCATTGATTTTTTTGCTTTTTCCTGCCCAATAACATATTGGTCCAGTGTAGCTTTTATTTCCGCTGGTTTTGGAATTTCGTCTAAATATAGATCCATACTTTCGTCGTCAAATTCTTCACCAATTATTTCAGAGCAAAGCTCAATACACTCATCACAAATATAAACCCCAGGTCCTGCTACTAATCTTTTAACCTGATCCTGGTTTTTTCCACAAAAAGAGCATTTCAACTGTCTTTTCTCTTCATATTTTGACACTAGACTTCACCTCATCGTTCTTGTTCCATGACTTGGTCAACAATGCCGTAATCCTTTGCCTCCCAAGAGGTCATGAAATAATCTCTTTCCACGTCACGTTCTATCTTATCTAAAGGCTGCCCTGTTTTTTCACTTAAAATACGATTTAAATTATCTTTTGTCTTGAGTATCCATTCAGCGTGGATTTTTATATCCGTCGCCTGACCTTTAGCTCCGCCAAGGGGTTGATGAATCATAATAGTACTGTTTGGCAACGCAAAACGCTTACCCTTTGTACCAGCGGTAAGTAAAAATGCTCCCATGCTAGCAGCCATGCCTACGCATATTGTAGATACATCGGACTTGACATGCTGCATTGTATCATAAATTGCATAGCCAGATGTCACTGAGCCTCCTGGACTGTTTATATAAAACTGTATGTCCTTATCTGGATCCTTCGCATCTAGAAAAAGCATTTGTGCAACTATTAGACTTGAGGTAAGATCATTGACCTCGTCACTTAAAAATATAATTCTATCCTCCAACAAACGGGAGTAAATATCATACGAACGTTCCCCTCTGTTTGTCTGTTCTATTACATACGGTACAAGTGCCATATCGCATCCCCCTTTTTTTAAAATTTAATATTAGTTTTAATTAGAGCAAACAACTTATATAATCTATTATACAACATTATTTATAAATTTCCCCGATTATATTCGTTATAAACAAATTGCCCAATATTATGAGGCAGGTGTTTTTTGTATTACTCTTCGCTACTCTCTGCTTTTTGTGCTTTCATTAGGTTAATAGTTTTATTTGTGATAACAGTTTCTTTAATATATTCTATATCACTATCTTGTAAATGTTTCTTAAAATCCTCCGCCTTCTGATTGAAATTTCCTGCCATTTGGGAAATTTCTTCCTCAAGTTCTTCATCGGAAGCTTCAATGTTTTCTATTAGGGAAATCTTTTCAAGAATAAGCTGTGCCTTTACATCCGCAAGTGCGTTTTCCCTATAATTATCTCTCATTGTCTTCTCATCCATACCCATCATACCCAAATATGTCTCTAAATTCATACCCTGATAGGATAGTGACATATTAATTCTTTGCATCGTGCTGTCCAATTGGCGCTCCACCATAACATCAGGAACATCAACCTTTGCATTTTCAACTGCCATCTTCACAATGTCATTTTCATATTTTTGCTCAGTTTTTTTCTCTTCTTCTTCTTCTAATTTTTTTCTAATATCGGTCTTGTACTCTTCTAAGGTTTCAAACTCACTAACATCTTTAGCAAATTCATCATCCAATGCAGGCAACTCTTTATATTTGATTTCATTAATGCGAACTTTAAATACTACTGCCTTTCCCTTTAATTCTTCACTATGGTATTCTTCAGGGAATGTAACATTCACATCTAATTCTTGACCAAAGGTAGCACCAATTAATTGCTCCTCAAAGCCTGGAATAAATGTATTAGAGCCAACAACCAATGTATATCCTTCTGATGTACCACCTTCAAAGGGTTCACCATCGAGTAGTCCTTTAAAATCAATGTTTACGCTATCCTGTTCTTGTACAGGTCTATCTTCTATTGTAACTAATCTTGCATTTTGCTCTTGAGCTTCTTCAAGCTTAGTTTGAATCTGCTCATCCGTGATATCAACCTGATCCTTTTCTACCGGCAGACCTTTATATTCTCCCAGCTCAACCTCTGGCTTTACAGTTACTGTTGCAGTAAAAATCAAATTTTCATCCCTGCCTATCTGTTCAATATCCAGCTCAGGCGTATCCACAGGATCAATATTATTATCCTTTACCGCTTCATCATACAAGTCCGGGCAGATCATATTAAATGCTTCTTCATAAAAGACACTATCACCATAATGTCTTTCTATGATATTCATTGGTGCTTTGCCTTTTCTAAATCCAGGGACTGAAAAGCTTCCCCTAATTTTTAGATAAGCCTTCTTAAGGCTTTCATTAAACTGCTGTGCATCCGCTTCAATTCTTAACTTTAGGACATTCTTGTCCACATTTTCTATTGTTGATTTCATTTAAGTAGGCCTCCTAAGTATAAAATATAAATTTATAAATGATCAAATCGCTTTATTTCCATACCATCAAATGTATTGGCTAATTCTTGTCCTTAGTATCGTATAGTTTTTTACTAAAGGAAACAAAGCAGATTTAATA
>DASRMZ010000404.1:0-6671 GCA_035647675.1 Thermoclostridium sp.
TAACTGAATATAAACTATTCATAGTATCCTCCAACGGGTTTTATCCATTATATGCATAACATAATGAATTGTCAACGAAATTTTAAAGGAAAATTTTCCCTGGTATGGCGTGTTGTTACTGTGCACAGGTAGCCCAGAGAGATATAGCAGTGCAATATAAGGAAAACATTAGCGGAATGAAGCTTACCCATCCCGGGGGCATGCTTCGGGTGATTTGTTTCCTTTGCGGCAAAAGCACTAAATCTAATACAACGCCTTAAATTGCGCAAGACTCTAAGTGAGTGGTCAAAGGCTCATGGGTCGCTCATTATCACGTTTCATATGTAGAGTAGGCAGGCAATCTTGATATTTTCGCCCACTGTGTCTAATTCATTATCACGTTTCATATGTAGAGTAGGCAGCATGGGCTTTGAAGCATTACCGCTGGCGTCAACAAAAGCACCCGAATCTCCCCCTACTTATTTTGAGAGATACATGTGAATAGTAAATTTTTCGTTAGTGCACAGCTATATCTCTTGGGTCTCCTGTAAACGGAAGCTTCACCCTACAAATGTGTAAGATTCATTCGCTAATGTAATTATATCCCCATTTTTTAGCTTGGCTTCGGTATTGCATACAATTCTTTCATTATTTATGTAAGTTCCATTTACCGAGTTTAAATCAATGATAAAATAGCTTTCATCTTTTTTTACTATTTCAGAATGTATTTTACCAACTGCATTATTTCGAATGATATAATCCACGCTATCGGCTAACCTGCCCATTAACAATGATGGTTTGGAAATTATAATTTTTTCCGATGGACATGAATGGCTTTGAAGGTATGCTCGATCTCCAAGCGGTGTTCCTAGAATTATGGTATTGTCACTTATCGATTCATCATGAAGCAAAGTGGCATTAATGCTGCTTTGTGGGGGTGCCCCAATGCTATTTTGTAAGGTAGCGTTTGTGCTGCTTTTTTCTTTTAATGTGCTTTCGTTGCTGTCAATACTACTATTTTCAGATATTTCGTTACCCAATTGTCTTTGCATTTGGAATCCATTTTGACTTTTAGTTTCATAAGCCTTTTGTCTTTGTATTTCAGCATCTCTTTGCCTTTGTATGTTAGCATCTCTGTAGCTTTGAATTTCAGTATCTCTTTGCCTTATTATTTCAATCTCTCTATCGTTTTGCATGTCAGCGTCTTTGTAGCTTTGTATATCATTAACCTTTTGTTGTTGTATCCGTGCCCTATTATTAAAACTATTTATTTTAGGCAATATTATATCCTCTTCCATATCATCGTTTATGAACCTCTTCCCCTTAAAGGGTTTTACAGCACTATTTACAAATCTTCCCTCTGCATGGCTATTTGTCGTATCGTTTACAGCCCTTGTTCTATAAATGCTGGTTGCTGCATTGTTTTTAACCTTTCTATCTGGAAAAGTAGCTGTAGAATTGTTTGTATATTTATTATTCATGGTTTTGTCTTTGTTATCTTTATTAGTTACTTTTCTCTTTTCTTGTGAGAATAGTCTTGTAAACAAAAAATAATTTATTGCAAAACCTATAAGTGCCAATCCGAAAATAGTAGTTAGTAAATTCTTTGTATTTTCGCTTGCAAACAAAACATAGATTAATATACCGATAAATGTTATGTTAACCGCTCCTGCAATTAAATAGGAGTTTAGCGGATAGCTTAACTTAGAATCAATACGTGCGATAGCGTCCTGCTGCTTATGAGTTAGGTCTTTTTGATCCAAAAACATTCCCTGTTTTGTGGGAGTGTGGTGTTGTTGGGGTGGTTTTGGGTTAGTATAAGGGTTATTATTCTGTCTCTTTTGCTTAATGCGTTCCTTTTGAGATATGTAATCATTTAGCTTTGTGTAATCACTTTGGGACATGTAATCATTTTCCTCTGGATAATCATTTGGCTTCACCTCTTGTCTATCCTCATAATCGGGAGACTGGTTATGAGTTATTTGTTCCTGTATTGATTTTTCATTTATGCACAATAATAGTTTTTCCGGTGAAAAAGCATCTGCCTTTAGTGTATCAAGCAGCTTTTTCAAAAGGGTTCCAGATGAATCATCTTGTAATCGTATATCTTCCACGATTAGCTTTTGTAAAAAATCTCTTATCTCATTTGTATCAAAATCATTGTTCTGAACCGGAAGATATATGAAATATAATGATAAATTTGCTGGATCACAATATATACAGTATTTCTCATACAATATAGAGTAGATATCTAATAAATAATTATTAAGTAGCGACGAAAGTTGTCCAATTTGCTTTATTACATATTCAAATTCGCCGGAGCCTAGGTTTTTTCTTTCTAATAGCTTCCCTAATGATATTTTTGATGTTATTTCATATGAAAATATGTAATCATTGTTTATTCTTCGAATAGTTAGAGGAAGTAAATATTCAATAGAATTTTTACTAAGCATTTCTATTTGATATTCCTTTAACTCTTCTGTTGCGGGAATTTTAAAAGTTATATAGCTTTTACCATCAATTCCGGTGTATTGCGTTTGATACAATTCATTCATTTTTATCACCTCATATAAATACCTTCAATCCCTACTATTAATTCAAATATAGATTGAGCACATTAGCCTTTACCATCAAGCATTATACAATGTTATGTAAGTTTGTTTTTTAAAAAATATAACAGTTATAAATTAAATAATCTGAAATAGAAACGCTGCTGCTATACATGGTGTCATCGGTATGGAAACACCTCTAAAATCCTTTTCGCGCATACACTTTACTAGACCAACTATTGAAGAAAAAAGAAATGTTGTAAACAGAAAGCTAAGAACGATTTCTGATAAAAGTGCTTGTACGCAAAATGATATAAGAAGGATGTCTCCTAATCCAATTAAGCTTTTATTTATAGTATAAAAAACAAATAATACAGCGAGAACTACAAGGCATATAAGATAAGTAGTTAGGTCAAAAAAGATAAACGTTGTACGTAATAAATTAATTCCTAATATCCCAAGCAATGCAAACAACGGTACCTTATTTTCACGTATATCATACACACTAGTTACACTTAGAATAATTATTATTAATAAATCCCTAACTTGTCTTTCAATGCCCTTACATAAGAAAATTGTTAAGATATAGACAGAGAGCACAACGCCTAAAGCTGCAGCGTTAAGAACAATTTGATTTTTAGGAAAATATTTACCTTCATATTTATTATGTAGTGTAGCTTTATCCGCTTTTTCCATCGCTATCCTCCCCCTCGTTTTCAACATTACTTCCATCATTATATTCACCATATTTTTGAACTTGAATAAGCTCAATATTCATTTTTTTTGCAGCCCTTTTACTCTCCTCAAACGCCTGTAAATAAGTTTCAGGCAGTACATTATTTTCAGGAATAACAATGTATACAACTCTTTTGTAGTCACCAGAGAGCAAGCTTAAGTCAATAGTAAAACCCCCAGCTGTATATTTTTCAAAGCTTCTTAGTTTATTTAAATGCCCTTCTATAACGCCAACCACAGCATCCTTCTTATTGTATGTGGGCATAAACGGATTGAGTGAAAAAATTGTAACTAACTTACCGTCCTTGCCACTATGCGCATATTCAATCAGGTCGATGGTTTTAAAATTATATGGTGTTGTTTCGCCACGGCCCCCCACTGCATTTTTCAACTCCTCAGCATACAATTTATCTATCTTATTACCCCGCTGCAAATGTTGCTTTCTTGCATCCATATTGCTATTAACATTCCATAGGCTTTCACCGCTGTCCTGTTCATCAGTTGATGATTGTTGAAGAACGCTTCCACATCCATTGCTCCAAACAAGAACAGTAGCTCTGTTTCGCAACTTTATTTCTGGCATTATAAATACTTGTGGGATGGGTTTTACAGTATATTCAACAATAATATCTATAGTTTTATTATCATTAAATAGTGTTGAGCTTGATAAATCCAACTGCTCAAAACCCCCGTTTATTCCTAAATACTTGCACAGATAATCGTCATCGATATTTAATTGATTTGACAAACTGTTTTTAAGCATTGCTTTTGTGATTACATCCAACAAAGCAGTTTTAGATTTGCTTACAAGATTGTCTGAAAGTGCAATACCTATTAATTGCAGCTCTCCTTTTGGGTTTTCAAGTATATAGCCAATACCATCTAAAATTTCCCCGGAGGATGATTTAATGTTATCTATATTCGACATATTGTTTATAACATCATCCATAACATTGCTGTCAGGCATATCAAACCAGCTTTCTTTTGATGTTAGGCTCTGGATAGAAGTATAAAATGTTTCTATAGCATCACTTCGTGCTTTCATCTCTTCCTTGGCATTGTTTAAATTGTTTTGCAGGTCATCATGCTTTGGCTTTATGCCTGTAACTGTGGAAATGTAAGTATATTGTGACAGTTGCACAGCAACTTGATTAAGTGAATGCTGTATCATCTCATATGTTGATGTTATGCGTATAATGGATAACACCGAAACAAGCGCAAGTATTACTAAGGGCAGCGTTATTGCAGCCTCTACAGTAGCACTGCCGAACTGAGCCTTTGTTTTTAGCACCTTTATATATGCTGTATTAGGGGGTTTAGACCGAAAAGTATTCAATAGCCATACCCCCATCTTATTTTAAATTTGCCTATTTTATCATTATTAAAAATAGAGGGTATAAACACACATTTCATTGAAATATCTGCTTCTACAATTAAAAAAGTATTATAATTTGATACGCTAAAACTAGGATCTTCGAGGGTTTCTTGCATATTAAGCTGCATTAAATCTGCTGTTCTTAGTATTTTTGTTTTTTGAGGCACTGCAAAAAGAAGAAACCTTAAATAATCTGTGTAGTCAAAGGAGGAAATCATTCCCACCAGCTGACTTTGCACCCCTGGGTCTTGTATACTACCCCCAATATTCTTTAAGCTATCCGAAATAGAATCAACACCCGTATCTATTACATTATCAAGGCTTTCTTTTAACGCAGATACAATATCCGTATAGTAGGGGCTATCAAATATAAAATCTATTATTTGAGTTGTAATAGCTCTCTTATACTGTTCAAGTTTAATTATTGTCCAATGTGAAGCATCTCTTTTGATTGAGGCATATTGTTCTTCACAGGCATTTCTAATCCAGTCTTTTAAAGTATTTATATCGCTAATGTCACTTAGTGTATCAAGATTAGTTAATTGTACATTATCAGCAGAATCATTTTCACTTCCAAGCACGGTTATTGCCTGTTCAAATGGAAAAAAAGCCTCATGTACTGCGCTAGATACCATATCTGTAATCAAAACCTGCACCGCCTCATTAGCTCTATCAATCAATTCATCCTTACCATCCTTCACCACCTGTGAGGATTCGTCCAAAAAATCCCCTGCTATGCCTGAAAATATTTTCTTCAAACTTAGTTTCCATGTGTTTTCGGTTTTATATATAGGTACCTCTATACCACTGTTAATATCCTTTACATCTAAAAATGACTCACCTGCAGCCCATCCAATTAAAATCAAGTTTTTGACAATTGGTACACCAAAGCCTGTCCACCCTGAAATAGATGTAGCTGCAGTTAATGCTGTTGCAGCTTTATCAGTGCTTGTATAGACATGTATTGTGTTTAGCCCCATTCTAATACCAAAGATGGATGTTTGCGCTAGGTTTGCATTAGTATTTTCTTTTTTTGATCCATATATTACATATTCGACCTCTGCCTTTTCAAAAAAAGTTTTTTCTGCTCTTCCCTGCATACTTATTTTCTTTGTTTGAACAGTATCAATATTAGCGTTACTAAATGCACCAATTATATATTCATTAACATATAAGCTTTTTAATAAAGCTTGACTAGTATTAGATAAAATATCACTAATAGCTTTAGCCATGTTTCCATTTTCATTTAAAGAATTCTTATAGTCTTCTTCTGCATCACTTTTATTCTCTCTCTTGCTAGATGTAGACTGTTCCATATTATCAATATAAGAAGGTAGTAGCTGAAATAATTGTTCTAATTCAACGTTAGATTTCTCTTTATCCTTACCATTATAAGCTCTTGTATGATCTTCTTTTTCTTTTTCGTCAGATTTATTAATATTTTTTCTTAACTTTTTTTCTGCTCCATTATCTTTGCTAGCAGTTTTGTTTTCTTCATTAAATTTCTTATTACACCATCTTTTAAAGGCATCCCTCTCCTTATTGTTTATATTAGGCTCTATATCGTAAACTGGAGCATTGTATTTCGAAGCACTTAGATGTACTTGCTCTTTAATGTTTTCAACTGGTGAGTGTAGTTTAGGTGTGGAAATCTCTCTTTTAAAGTATTTCAATGTCTTTGGGATTGCAATTGTATCTTTGAGCATTGATTCAATGCTCTTTAGCATTTGATTGATATCGCTATTTGCAACATTAACAATGTCATTTAGTTCATTTAATAATACTAAATCATTGTCAATGTCTACTTTAATAGCATTCAAAACATCAGGGTTTGTATTTAGAACAAGTTTTTTTATATCGGTTTTCATTCTTACCAAAAATGAATTATCTGAATTTTCTGACTGTTTTTTAATTTCTAAATTTATTTGCTCTGATATTTCGGATATATCACCGCTTTGCTTTAATATATTTGAAATAAGCCTTTGAGACTCCTTAAGATAACGTATATACATATATATAATATCTTCTATTTC
>DASRMZ010000405.1:0-2882 GCA_035647675.1 Thermoclostridium sp.
CGACTTAGAAGAACTCAAAAAATCAATCCTTCAGAAAGCATTTGCAGGAGAGTTGAAAACTGAAAAGATGGTGGAGGAGACGCCGCTCGCGCCGATTTCCGAATCGGTGTGCTGCGAAGCAGAAAAGATATAAAGAGCTAATTCGCTATCGCGACACACGGGTTGCAAACTCGTGCGAGAGATATATAAGTATTGATTAAAGACAAAATTTTTTTTGTAAAATTATAATTCCTGAATATTATTAATGTTGTATTCTACTATAATTTATTTAAAATGTGTAATGCTTTTAAAGACTATATTATGAACCAAATGAATAAATTAAACCGATATTTTACTTTTTATAGAAAAATGTGGTGTATTAATCTAATTAAATTGAGTATTGTTTTTGTGATTGGAATTTCAATCTTTGGTTGTAGTAATGATACTGATCCAATTATTGAAGACGAGTATTATGTAAAATATGAAGTAAAAAGCAGTACTATATACATTGGAGGAAAACTTAATGTTACGATAAATACAGAAACTAACGAAACTGTAACTATTGAAGTAAATCAAAGAGAATCATGGGAAGCTATAGTTGGACCTGTCACAAAAGGTTTTGAATCTTCAATGTATGTTGCTGCAAAAGGAGAAACGCATAACCAATTAAAATTATTCGCTAATATATATGTGAATAAAAATGATGGTCCTTTCGCTTTGAAGGAATTTGACGATAGAAGTTTTCAAAGAAATTCACTTGACTTAAGTTATAGAATAAATTTTTGATACTCCGCTCGCGCCGATTTGCAATCGGTGTGCTGCGAAGCAGAAGAAAGAATAGTCAAAAGAAACAATTTCGCTACGCGACACACGGGTTACAAACCCGCGCGAGCGGTTTTATTTTTTGTTTAAATGATAATAGCACAACGTCCTGAAAGGACATATGAATTCAGCCCAACGCAACGCGTTGGGGATATATATAACGGTAAAACCACCTCGCCCTGAAAGGGCAGGTTAAAACTAAAAAACATGGCACAATCATTATCTCAATTGTTTATACACATTATTTTCCACATCAAAAACAATTCATGCACCATTCGCAACGAAGAAAAGGAACATCTTTACGCCTATATGGGCAGCATAATAAAAGATAATGACTCAACGCCAATTCTGATAAACGGCACCGAAAATCATGTCCATATATTATGTGTAATGTCGAAGAACATTGCATTGGCTAAACTAATTGAAGAAATAAAACGCCATAGCAGCCGATGGATAAAAACAAAAAATCACCATTACTCAAATTTTGCTTGGCAAGGAGGTTATGGAGGTTTTTCTGTAAGTCCCTCCCTGCACGACAAAACAAAGCGCTATATTGAAAATCAGGAACAACATCATAAGAAAGTAACATTTAAAGAAGAATATTTGCTGTTTTTGAAGATGTATGGAATTAATTATAATGAAGACTATTTGTGGAGGGATTAATTTGTCCTTTCAGGACGCTGGAGGAGTTGGAATACGAACACCCGAGGCGTTGCCATCGGGCTGAATTAATAATGGCTTTCAGCCATAAAACCCCGCTCGCGCCGATTTCCGAATCGGCCTGCACCAAGAAATTAAATCAAGCAAGCTATGAACAATTTAATTTTATATAACACCCCCGATGGTAAAAGCTCTGTTGCTTTATATGCAAAAGATGGCAGCGTATGGTTGAATCAAAAACAGCTGGCAGAACTTTTTGACACCTCTGTACCTAACATTAGTATGCATATAGCTAATTTGCTGAAAGAGGGCGAGTTGTCTGAAAATTCAGTTGTTAAGGATTACTTAACAACTGCCTCAGATGGCAAAGAATATAATGTTGCATTCTACTCGCTTGAAATGATAATGGCTATTGGTTTTAGAGTCAGAAGCAAACGTGGTGTTCAGTTTCGCCAATGGGCAAATCGTAATCTTAGTGAATATTTGCGCAAAGGTTTCATAATGGATGATGAGCGTCTTAAAAATCCTGATGGGCGACCAGACTATTTTGATGAACTATTAAGGCGTATACGCGATATACGTGCATCGGAAAAGAGATTTTATCAGAAAATACGAGAGCTATTTGCACTTAGTAGCGATTATGATTCAACTGATAAGGCTACTCAAATGTTTTTTGCTGAAACACAAAATAAGCTGCTTTTTGCAGTAACTGGTAAAACTGCTGCAGAGATTATTGTTGATAGGGCTGATGCTTCTAAAGAGAATATGGGACTGACATCGTGGAAAGGACATATTGCTCGCAAGCAGGATATTTTTACAGCTAAGAATTATCTCTCGGAAGATGAAATAGACACTTTGAATAGGCTGGTAGTTATATTTCTTGAAACAGCAGAGTTAACAGTCAAAGAAAATAAGGATCTTACTGTATCATTTTGGAGGGCAAATGTAGATAGATTGCTTAGTTTTCAGAATAAAAACATTTTGAAGGGTGCTGGATCCATGTCAAAAGCACAAATGGAAAACAAGGTGAGGGATGTTTATGAGGAGTTTGATGATAGGAGAAAGAAGTATGATGCTTTAGAAGCTGACAATAAAGATATTGAGGAGATAAAAGAAATAGAGGAGAAATTGAAGAGGAGGATTAAGTAGAAGAGTAAAAATAAAATAACTATGAACGAAGCCGAAACAAGAGCCGAACTGATAGACCCTAAACTAAAAGAGAGTGGATGGGGTGTGGTGGAAGATGCAAGGGTATTGCGTGAGCGTGATGTGTGTAAAATAACAGATGGCAGAATTAAGGTGGGTGGCGGTAGAGGCAAACCACTCATTGCCGATTATATTTTGCAATACAAAGGCATTAAGTTGGCTGTTGTTGAAGCAAAGAGTAGTTTGTTGCCAGTAGGCGAGGGAGTAGCGCAAGC
>DASRMZ010000406.1:0-2642 GCA_035647675.1 Thermoclostridium sp.
TTTTTGTGGAGATGAGCATGCTACCACTTGAAATTAATTTTAAAGGATCAATATCATAGTAATCGCATATAAGTTTAGTTTCCTTTAGTATTGGAATACACTCTTTATTTATTTGCGCACCGATGTTTGAAGCGTGACACATTTCCCATATAGCTCCTAATACACCACCTTCAGTAACATCATGCATTGCATTAACTCCAAACTCTGCACAAATCATACCTTCTTTAATGACACTTATTTCTTTAATCAGCTCCTGCGCTTGTTTTACAATATCAAGCCCAAACTGAGATATCAGCTGTTGTTCATTGTCGTATGCTATTATCGATGTTCCTTCAAGTCCTGCGTATTTTGTAAGTACTAAATCATCACCTGGTTTCGCACCCGATGTTTTGACAATATTATTATTCATTGTTTTACCTACAGCAGTAACGCAGATAACAATGCGGTTTACAGCATCTGTTACTTCTGTGTGACCGCCAATTATGTCTACATTAGCTTGGGCAGCTGCCTCTGATAATTGATTCATAACATTTTCAATATCAGATTCTATTGAACTGGGTGGTATTAACATAGTAACCATAATTCCAATAGGGACTGCTCCACTTGCAGCAATATCATTTAAAGAAATATTTACAGCTAATGTTCCAATTCTATTTTCTGTGCCTGTTATTGGATCTGTAGAGATAACACAATATTGATCTCCAAAGTCTAAAGCCCCGCAATCTTCGCCAATTGAGGGCTTCAAAATAACTTCTTCTCTTGTTATTTTAATTTTATTCAAAATTATTTCTTGTAGTTTTTCATTTGATAGTTTACCAATTTCCATAAAATCACCCATTACCTTTTGTTTTTTCATCAATAGAAGGTTGCATTACAAGAGCCTTTGTTAAGCATCCTTCTTATTTTTCATTTCTGTTCTTATTGTGTATATCTGCTCTCTTGCATTATCCAAAAGGCCAGCGGGAATTTTCCCTCTTTCTTTAGGATTGGAGCCTGCAGATATTAGCTTGCTCAACCATACAGTTGCCTCGCTTGTCGAGCCTAGCTTATTGGCAAGTATACCTATAATATATATACAGGTATATTCATCGAGCAAATTGCCATTCAGGTTTTCTTTATTATATACTTGCTTATAGTAATCAAAAGCTAACTCTAAATAAACTCTTTCCTCTTCAACATCACCATCGTATCTATATAGCCAAGCTATTCTTAAACATATTTTTGCAAACTGTGAGTATGATGCTTCTCTCACCTGTAAATTGTACAATACCAATTTAAATGCTTCAAGTGCTTGAACCCAATTTCTTTTACCTGCAAAATCACGGCTTGTCCACTTTTTTGAAATTTTTTCAAGCACATTTTTACGCTCTTGACGAGTGATTTCTTCAAATACAGTATTATGGGCTGCATAACCACAATGATTGCAGACCCACGCTTCATAATAAATTGGATTTACTGTTTCATAATGGGGACAAAAATCATCATCTTGTTTTAATAATTTAACAGATTTTGATCGCACTTTCGTTACTTTAATGTTGCTCTCACATACAGGGCATATAATTTCTGAGTTGTAAGTTGGTTTAAGTTTCGTCATTTTCCCTCCTGCTGTCTACCAAAAATAATAGGCTTTAAGCCTAATGTATATTATAATCCACCTGTTTTAATCTTCATCTTTTGAGGCAGATAGCTATCAACTGATATTTTTTCAGTTTCTATAACCTTTCCAGACTTATCTAATGTATCTCTATATACTTCAACCTTGTAGCCGGGCTTTGCTTGGCGTAAAACCTCTATCTCCCCTGCCTTTAGCAAAGGATCAACCACTGCTTCAACGCCTTGAGCTTCTATTACCTGTATAATTTTTGTCCTGATCATAAAGGAAGTTTTCTCCACAGGCTCAATTCCCCAAAATACAACTGATAACTTATCTTCTTTTGTTTTTGCCTCAATCAAGACGGAGTAATCACTTGTGTTTTTAAATCTCAAATCAATATATCCTTGGGATATGGTGGCATCCCTACCCACATCTATATATGATGCTGGCAGTGTATGGTTTCTTCTTTCCAAAACTACAAGGCCTGATAACAAAACAGTATTATAAACCGTTGAAGTCACTTGGCATATTCCACCGCCAAGCCCATCCACATATTCATTGTTTATTATTACCCTTGCTTGTTTGTAACCATTTTTCTCTGTTCTGTCTCCTAAAGCTTTGTCCATAGAAAACTCTTGTTGCGGAAGCAGAAGGCTTTGGTTAATTCTATTGCATGCATTCTTTATATTATGCACACGGGCTTCATTGTTGATATTGAATGTAGTTTCAAACCCTCCCAGCTTATAGCCAATATTCTCTACCAATTGTGAAGTTACTTGGGGGGCTGTTTTTACAACACATAACTCAATATCATTCCATTGCCTATTGACTAATGCATTTTCAATTCTATTAATGCATAAGTCCACATCCAACGCATAGCCGTTAATATGCGGATTTAATTCTATGAGTCCATCATTAATTGTAATTTTAGCATTTTTCTCTTTAATACTTGCCTCATTGCTAATACGTTGAATAATGCTTGTAACTTTTTCTATATTATAACACATTGCAGGAGTAATCTGTAGTTCGTCCCTATATACATTCCAAA
>DASRMZ010000407.1:0-6737 GCA_035647675.1 Thermoclostridium sp.
CCGTTAGATAAATAGGCGTGAAAAGTAATATAAAGTAATATAGTATCGAATTTTGATCTATATAGACATGAATTAAAAATTTTTTTTAAAATAATTTTTATCCTATGTTAACTTTAATATTATTGGATTACGTAAGAAATATATTAAAAATTTATTTATCTGTGTGTTGCAATTATTAAGCATATTTGGTAAGCTATGAAGGGAAACTCTAAAGGATAAGCTAAAATTATATTATTTAGTTTTGTAATTTAGACTTTTACCATTATTATGTATTGCATAACTTTAAAGAAATGCTCACATAATAAAAGTGTTTCAATGTTGGAGGTGTTAAAATGGTTGGAACA
Organism: Thermoclostridium sp.; assembly: GCA_035647675.1. Taxonomy (GTDB): domain Bacteria; phylum Bacillota; class Clostridia; order DSM-8532; family DSM-8532; genus Thermoclostridium. Next base: position 345 of record DASRMZ010000407.1, read on the forward strand.
GTCAAATGGTTTAACGCAGAAAAAGGTTTCGGGTTCATTGAACAAGAGGGCGGAGAGGACGTTTTCGTTCATTATTCCGCAATATCTAGTGATGGATATAAAACCCTTGATGAGGGACAGCGTGTTCAATTCGATATTGAGCAAGGTCAGCGTGGCGCTCAAGCAACGAATGTGGTACCTTTGTAAGCATATGTTTTTCTAGTAGAAGAAAATATATAGCAAAAAACCAAGAGGTGTGTTTCCGTATGGAAACACACCTTGTTTTTGCAGAATTTTAACAGTTACGATGCCCTCCATTAATATTTTAAGCTATAGTTGTGCACTAACGGAAACTACGCTTCATTTGAAAGAAATGCACGGTTCTGCCAATATATTCCTTATATTGCGCAGCAATATCTCTCCGACCTGCGAATAGTGAATTTTAACACAGGATATGACTAAATATTGACAAACGATGATTGGAAATCTCCATTGACTTTCGATACAATAGAGATGGAAAGGTATATATATTAAAACACAATGATTTTTGGAGGTGGGTTAGTATGAAAGAGAAGGCTATTTATTTAGATCAGAGCTATAGCTTTGAAGAGCGCGCAAAGGATCTTGTATCTAGGATGACAACAGAGGAAAAGGTTTCACAAATGCTGCACGCAGCACCTGCTATAGGGAGGCTTGGAGTGCCAGCATATAACTGGTGGAATGAAGCACTTCATGGTATAGCTCGCGCTGGTACAGCTACCATGTTCCCCCAAGCTATTGGAATGGCAGCATCATTTGACGAAGAGTTGCTTTACAAGGTAGCGGACGTTGTTTCGACAGAAGGAAGAGCCAAATATCATGAAAATTCTAAGAAGAATGACAGAGGAATATATAAAGGCTTAACCTTTTGGTCTCCTAACGTTAATATTTTCAGAGATCCCAGATGGGGACGTGGGCATGAAACCTACGGAGAGGATCCGTATTTGACAAGCAGACTGGGTGTTACTTTTGTAAAGGGTTTACAAGGGAATGACCCTAAATACCTTAAATCAGCAGCATGTGCAAAACACTACGCTGTTCACAGTGGTCCTGAAGCCATAAGGCATGAATTTGATGCAATTTCATCTAAGAAGGATATGTATGAGACGTACCTCCCAGCGTTTAAGGCATGTGTACAAGAAGCTGATGTTGAATCGGTGATGGGTGCATATAACCGTACAAATGGAGAGCCATGCTGCGGAAGCAAAACTCTTCTTACCGATATTCTAAGAGGAGATTGGGAGTTTGAAGGGCACGTAGTATCTGATTGCTGGGCTATTTCAGATTTTCATCTTAAGCATCATGTAACAACAACTGCACCTGAATCGGTTGCCCTTGCAGTGAAAAATGGATGCGATCTAAACTGTGGAAACCTCTATGGAAATTTATTAATAGCTCTTGAAGAGGGTCTGATTACCGAGGAAGAGATAGAGACATCTGTTATACGCTTAATGCTTACAAGGATGAAGCTGGGAATGTTTGATCCAGATGAACAGGTGCCTTATGCATCTATTCCATATGACGTGGTAGATTGTAAAGAGCACAATGAGTTTGCGATAGAGACTGCCAAGAAAACAATTGTAATGATGAAAAATGATGGTATATTGCCACTTAAAAAAGACGAAGTTAAATCCATAGCAGTCATTGGACCAAATGCCGACAGTAGGCAGGCACTAATAGGTAATTACGAGGGAACAGCATCTGAGTATATCACAGTTATAGATGGTATAAGAGAAGTTGTTGGAGATGATGTCAGACTTAATTATTCATTAGGTTGCCATTTGTATAAAGACAAGGCTGAAGATCTTGGAGAGCCTGGAGACAGGTTAGCTGAAGCTGTTATTTGTGCTGAAAAATCCGATGTTGTTGTACTTTGCCTAGGTCTGGATTCAAGTATCGAAGGTGAAGAGATGCATCAAAGTAACGCATATGGCTCAGGTGATAAATTTGACTTAAGTTTACCAGGTCAACAGCAAGAATTGATGGAAAAGGTATATGCTACCGGCAAACCAGTTGTGCTAGTTTTATTAACGGGTAGCGCATTGGCAGTTAATTGGGCGGATGAAAATGTTTCTGCAATATTGAATGCGTGGTATCCAGGTGCACAGGGTGGAAGAGCAATAGCGTCAGTATTGTTTGGCGAAACCAGCCCATCTGGTAGACTTCCAGTTACATTTTATAGAACCATAGAAGAACTGCCTGAATTCACCGATTATTCCATGGAAAATCGTACCTACAGATACATGAAAAATGAGGCACTATATCCATTTGGGTTTGGCTTGAGCTATACTCATTTTGATTATAGCAATTTAAATGTTTCAAAGGCTAATATTAAAGTGGGCGAAGGCTTTACTATAACAGTAAACGTCACCAATACAGGAAAAATGCTTGGCGAAGAGGTTGCCCAGGTCTATATTAAAGATATAGAAGCTAGTTGTGTAGTGCCCACATGGCAGCTTTCAGGCATGAGTAGAATAAAGCTTGCTCCCGGGGAATCCACGGAGGTATCCTTTGATATACTACCCGAGCAGCTTGCTGTTGTGAATGAAGATGGTCAAAGCATTATAGAACCGGGTGATTTTGAAGTTTATGTGGGCGGGTCGCAGCCAGATAAAAGAAGCATTGATCTTATGGGTAAATCACCGTTGAAGGTGATATTAACAGTAGAGTAATAGAAGATAGCTAAAATCGCATCACAAAAGATGTTATTGCTTGCCCCCTGTCTCATTTTCATATAAAATGAGACAGGGGTAATTTTTATGAATATTAAGAATCTTGTAGAAGTGAACATGTTCCCCGGACCCTTTCCGGTAAGGGTCATAAATAACACAGATAAAGCATTTACCTATCCATCTCATTGGCATAAGGCTATTGAGATTGTTGTTGCTGCGAAAAAAAGATCCAAAATCATTATTAACAATAAAAAATACGATCTGGAACAGGGAGATATTGTGTTCATCTCTGGTGGGGATATTCATAGTTATCCATTATCACCGGGCAGCGAGCGTATAATAATTATATTCGACTTACATACTATAAATGGTGGCAATATATTTAACGAGGATTTTCCTTATCTAACAAAATCCATTCTTATTAAAAAACACACAAATAACAACCTTCATTTTCATATCTACAAGCATATTGAAAGGATGCTTAACGAGGTGGCAAATGTTGAGCCCGGCTCGCGATTTGCATTGTTGGCAAGAATATATGATATATTGTCAGTAATAGTTAAAGAAACAGAGGGAAAGGTAACTCTTGTAAGTACGTTTAGAAAAGATTTGTTATATAAGGTTGGACAGATTGCTCAGTATATTGAAAACAATTATATGGAGGAAATAACCTTGGGACAGACCGCTGATAGGTTTGGGTTTAGCGAGCATTATTTATCTAGGTTGTTTAAGAGCGTTTTTGATACCCCTTTCCGCCAGTACCTAAACGAAATCAGAATTAAGCATGCAGAAGAAAGCATTGTACTAAATAAAGAAAACATTTCAAACATAGCTTATAATTGCGGTTTTAACAGTCTTTCAACCTTCAATAGAACATTTCGTGAAATAAAAGGATGTTCTCCTTCACAATATCGGAAAATGCAATTAAATCATATTGCTAGAGAGGATGATAAATCCAATGGAATGTAATAATATCACCTACCATGCTGGTGAAGTCACAGAACAGGATAGGTTTAAAGTTTTGGGACAAAAGGGTATTGTTGTATGGCTCACAGGTCTTTCTGCCTCTGGGAAATCTACTATTGCAGTGGAAGCTGAAAATGTACTCAATAGTATGGGTAAAGCAGTATATCGCCTTGATGGTGACAATATAAGGTTCGGGCTTAACAGCGACTTAGGGTTTACAGAAGAAGATAGATTAGAAAATATTAGACGCATCTCTGAAGTATGTGCATTGTTTCAGGATGCTGGTATTATTGTTATGGCTTCATTCATATCTCCTCTGGCTAAATTGAGGCAAATGGCAAGGGAGAAATCAAAGGGTAACTTTATTGAGGTTTACGTTAAGGCAGATGTGGAAACTTGTGCAAAAAGGGATCCAAAGGGCTTATATAAAAAAGCCTTGAGTGGGGAGATAAAAAATTTCACTGGCATTTCTGCACCATATGAAGAACCCGAAAACCCAGATATTATTTTAGATACACAATCCACAACACTTAATGAATGTGTAGAACAATTGGTAAAAAAAATTCTTGAAAGTACTGCTTTATGAACACGGCTTAATAAAATTAACACCTTTTTCTGTAAGCTCCACGTTGATTTCGCACAATTTAAACAATTCGCCATCAGCATTTACATGTACAGGTGAAGGGCTTACCATTCTAAACGAGCGACAGCGTTTAATTGTAACCTCTTTCATTTGAATATGGTTTCCATTTAAAAACTTTGGGAGGAAACGGAATATCTTCAACCTTCCCATACCTTCAACAAGACATATATCAAGAAATCCATCATCAGTTACGGCAGAAGGCACTGCCTCCATACCGCCTCCATAATATTTACCGTTAGCAAAGGCAGATAGTAGGACGTTTGGCATATGTACCTTTTCATTGTCAATATAAAAGGTGGCTGTGTAATTCTTGAGCTTGATAAGAGACAGTAGAATACCCCCAATATAGGCGACCTTTCCTTTAAATAAAGGTAAGCGTTTAACATACTGGGTATTTGCAACCACATCAGCATCAAAGCCTGCGGATGCTATGTTTATATAGTATAAATCGTTCATTTTACACAAATCTACTGGCTCAGGCTGAGCTTGGATAATCTCAGGAAGGCATTTGAGAGGATCGGAGGTTTTACTAAAATTTTTTAGAAAATCATTACCTGTTCCGGTTGGAATATTTCCAATGGCAGCATTGCTACCCGCCACGCTCTGCAAAACTTCATTTAGGGTACCGTCTCCACCAACAGCGTAAATTCGTAAATTCTCATTTGCTTGTATGTACTTTCTTGCTATCTCTGTCGCATGCTTTGGCGCTTCTGTCACCTCTATATCATAAGAAAGGGAGAGCTTGTCCATTAGTGAATTTATATGTGGGACAATTTTTATGGCTTTGCCTTTACCTGCTACAGGATTAACAATAAACAAATGCTTCATGTAGGTATCCTCAGACTAAAATTTTACTTAAACAGTCACCATAGTTAGTAGTTAAGCAATATTTAACATTATACACGGCAAAATTGCTTTTTTCAACATTCATAGGTAATAATGACAGCGATGCCCATTAAATTAACTTTCGTGGTATTATATGACATGTGAATTTAGACTCCAATTTTATTTTCTCTAGCATAATAAAAAAGATATTGTTGAGAGATTCCAGCTAAATCACCAAAATAGCTACGAGAAAAATCACGTATTTCTTTTACACCCGTGTCCTTTTTGAAATATAGTTCTTCCATAACACGCTTAACCCAACGGTCTATTGGAAATGCTGCCCTGTCAAGGCCGCTATAAAGCAAGATACAGTCGGCAACCTTTTCTCCTATACCTGTAAAGGAAAGCAGTATTTCTCTAGCCTCTTGCGAGGGGAGATTTGTAAGCTCACTTAATAATGAGGGTGATTCGCTTAACCTTTGTGCAGTTGATAGTATATATTTACTGCGGTAACCTGCTCGGCTACCATTCAAGTCCTGCAAGGATGTGTTAGCAAGTACGGAAAACTCCGGAAATGCATAGGCCTCATACTCCGAGTTAATTTTTCCCCCATAGCTTTTGCTTAAAGCTTCAATGATTCCTTTAATTCTTGGGATACCATTGTTTTGGGAGATAATAAATGATAAAACCATTTCCCATAAATCTTGCCGTAAAAGACGTATTCCGTAACCATAGGATACAGCATTTTTTAATGACTCATCCTTTTTTGCAAGTGTTTTTTTTATCAGGCTATAGTCTGTGTTAAGATCGAAATAGTTTACCCATTTATCTACAAACTCCTGCTGACTCATATCAAAAAACGTACACACTTCGCCATCCCATTCCAACCTCATAAAGCGACCAAGAGCGGTACCAGTCCAAAAGCGTTGCCCATCATAATTCCATCGGAAACATTGTCCGCACAAAAATGTATGAAAAGGGTTGAAGTCCTTCATTTGAACCTGCAAGCTATTATTTTTTTTAGATATAATGCGATACATATATTCCCCCAAAAAACAATGCAAATAAAACTAATGTTTGTTATATGAGTTACCTGTAAACTGTAACTTATATGATGCTATTATACAACTTGATTGGGTTTGAACATATCTTTTTTTCCCAACAAGTGTTAGAATGAATATGTCTTAGTTACTGCCTAGTAGTATTTACAAAATCTATTTAACAATTTGATATAATAATATTAACAGTAGTGTGGCAGTGTATTAATAC
>DASRMZ010000408.1:0-2630 GCA_035647675.1 Thermoclostridium sp.
TTAACTTATGGAAGGGCAAATAATGTAGTAACACATAGATTATTGCGTAAAAGAGGTTATACAGGCAAGATTTATTTGATTATAGATGATACAGATACAGACCAAGAAATTTACAAAGAATTATACGGTGATGAAGTAATAGTTTTTAACAAAGAAAGCATGAGGGGCACATTCGATTTAGCAGATAATTTTAAAGGCAATAATGTGGTTGTATTTGCAAGGAACAAAGTACATGATATAGCAGAAAGCTTAGGGTTGAATTACTTCTTAGTGCTAGATGATGATTATTCAGATATCAATATTAGGGTGGTTGAAGGTGAAAAGTTAGCAACCAAAAGAATATCAAGTTATAATAAAATATTTGATTTGATGATTAAATACTTAGACGAGAGTAAGGCATTGACTATAGCCTTTGGGCAAGCCGGAGATTTAATAGGTGGCAAAGATAATGCTAATTTTAATAAGGGGTTTATAAGAAAAGCAATGAACAGTTTCTTTTGTAAGACTGATAATCCCTTTAAGTTTGTGGGAAGGATTAACGAAGATACTACAACCTATACTTTGTTAGGAAGTCAAGGTCATTTGTTTTTAACAATAATGGGTGCAATAGTAATACAACAACAAACACAGAAAAGCGAAAAAGGCTTGACAGAAATATATTTGGAGTTAGGTACTTATGTTAAATCATTTTATAGTGTGATGGTAATGCCAAGTGCTGTATCTGTAGCACCAATGGGAACTACTAATATGAGATTGCACCATAGGGTTAGTTGGAATAATTGCGTACCTAAGATTTTATCTGAGGATTATAAGAAGGTGTCTTATGGCTAAAATGGGAAGGCCCACCAAATTGAACGATAAAGTACAGCATGAAATTGTAACAGCAGTAAAGCAAGGAAACTATATTGAAACTGCCAGTGCTTATGCAGGAATTAATAAAACAACTTTATATGATTGGTTGAGAAGGGGCAGGCGAGAAATAGCCCGAGTTGAAAAAGACGGAAGGCGAAGAATTAAAAAAAGCGAAGAAAAATATGTTAACTTTTCCCACGCATTAGAAAAAGCCTTGGCTGAAAGTGAGATGAGAGATGTTTTGATTATTGGAAAAGCAGGTGAAACTCAATGGCAGGCAAGTGCTTGGAGATTAGAACGAAAGTTTCCTGATAAGTGGGGTAGAAAGCGAAACTTGACTGAATTAGATATAGAAGAACAAAAAGCAAAGATTGAGTTATTGAAAGCGAATAAAGATAAGATAACAGGTGACGGAGCAAATATAGAAGATTTATCAGAAGTTTATAAGCAGGTGTATGATGAAGAATAGAGGCGTAACAAAGACAAAAACAATTGATTGGAATTTTGGAGATAAACATAAAAGTTATTTGAGGGATTGCAAGTACAATAATATCAATGTGGCAGAAGGTGCTGTTAGGGCAGGTAAGACTATAGATAATGTGTTTGCGTTCAGTATGGAGTTAGAACATAGCCCTGATAAAATACATTTAGCAAGTGGAACTACTGTAGGAAATGCCAAGTTAAATATTGGCGAAAGCAATGGTTTTGGTTTAGAGTATATCTTTAGAGGCCGTTGTCGTTGGGGTAAGTTTAAAGGTAATGAATGTTTATACGTTAATACCATAACAGGACAGAAGGTTATTATATTTGCAGGAGCAGGTAAAGCCAATTCCTTTAAATCAATAAGAGGGAATTCATACGGTTTATGGATAGCAACAGAAATTAATTTACATGATGATAGTTTTATAAAAGAGGCTTTCAATAGACAATTAATGGCAATAAATCGTAAGATATTTTGGGACTTAAATCCTGATAGACCAACACATTTTATATATGAGAAATATATCGACCATTATGGGAAGATGCAAAAAGAAGGGCGTTTTGTTGGTGGTTATAATCATAGAAGGTTTAGAATATTCGATAATGACAATTTAACTGCCGAACGGATTGAAGAAATAAAATCACAGTACGAAGTCAATAGTGTTTGGTATAGACGAGATATAGAGGGCGAAAGAGCAATTGCCGAAGGTTTAATATATGGGAAATTTGCAGATATATATAAAGATTTTTTAACCGATGAAATACCCAAAGCATTTGAAAAAATTGTAATAGGCGTTGACTTTGGTGGAAGTAAATCAAAACATGCATTTGTTTGCACTGGAATTACTAGGGGTTATAAAGAAGTTATAGTTTTAATGTCAGAGGTTCACGAGGCAGATAGCCCTAATGCTTTAAATAAGGCTTTGATTGAGTTTATAAAAAAAGTATTTAAGCAAGGCTATATGGTTAATTATATATATGCAGATAGTGCCGAACAAGTATTGATTAGAGGGATAAGAGAGGCTTTAAGTAAAGCAAAGATTAAAATATTAATTAGAAATTCTAGGAAGGAAAAAATAATAGACAGGATTAGATTAGTTAATATTTTAATAGTACAAAAAAGATTGTTTTATACTGAAAGCAGTTTGACAGTAAGAGATGCTTTGATGAGTGCAGTTTGGGATAAAGATGCAGAAGAGGACGAACGGTTAGACGATGGAACAAGTGATATTGATACTTTAGATGCCTTTGAGTATAGCATAGAGAGGGATATAAGGCGTTTCATTAAGCGTTGATAG
>DASRMZ010000409.1:0-3219 GCA_035647675.1 Thermoclostridium sp.
ATATTATAATTATCCTTCTACAAGTATTATAGAAAGTAGCGGAATTCTGTATAAACCCATAGAAAGCATGGAATTAGGAAAGACTATTATAGTTATGGATATCATAATACTATCTATGGCATCTGTGGAAATTACATAGAGCTTATATTAGATTTTAAATTCACTGAGCGCATGTGCGAACATGTATCAAGACGTAAGTGCTGAAAGAAACGTAAGCAATTTATCAACATATATTTACACACCAAAGAAAGGATTGAATACATTAATGAAAAAGATTGCAATTGTAACTGGTGGAAGCCGAGGGATTGGGCTTGGGATCGTTAAACAGCTGGGAGAGGATGGATTCGCAGTAGCTATTATGGCAGCAAGTCCTGAAGAAAGGCATCGTGGAACCCTTGATGAATTATCAAAAAGTAATATTGAATATTTATATATCCAAGGCGATATTTCAAACCATGATGACAGAATGAAGTGCGTTGACGAAACAATTTCAAAATATGGAAGAGTGGATGTGCTTGTCAATAACGCAGGGGTTGCACCAAAGCAGCGTGCTGACTTGTTGGACATGACTGAAGAAAGCTACGATCGTGTAATGGACATAAATACTAAAGGTACCATGTTTATGTCACAGTATGCAGCGAAAAGAATGAAGCAACAAAAGTCTATTGATGGTATTCGTGGAATTATTATAAATGTATCTTCTATATCTGCAGAGGTCTCTTCTGTTAGCAGGGGAGAGTACTGTGTTTCTAAGGCGGGTATTTCCATGCTTACAAAGCTTTATGCAGACAGACTCGCAACTGAAGATATTCTTGTATATGAAGTTAGACCTGGCATTATAGCAACGGATATGACATCTACAGTAAAAGAAAAGTATGACAAGATGTTTGCAGAAGGAATTTGCCCAATAAAAAGATGGGGTACCCCAGAAGATATTGGTCACGCTGTTTCAGCCCTGTGCTCGGGCAAGTTTAGATATACCACGGGACAATGCATTTTTGTAGACGGTGGTTTTCACATTCAACGTCTGTAGAATGATATAAAAGCGTTAAGATGTGACTGATATAAAATGTATTATTTCCGCATATGCCTTTATACCAAATTGGCTCTTGTGGCTACACTCAAATGAGCTTTTTGCACTTTATATCACACACGCATTTTTGCTATGTAAAATAGAAAGGTATTACAAACATTTTAAATAAAAAAAGCTTTTATGGAGGGAGATTCCTTGAGTTTATACAAAATTACAATTGGTGACTATGAAATACCAGTCCATTCCTTTAATACCATTATAGTTGGAAGTGGAGCTGCAGGTTTGAGTGCAGCAGACAAACTTTATGGCTTTGGGCAGAAGGATATTGCAATAGTTACCGAGAATATGAATGCCGGTACATCCAGAAATACCGGTTCAGATAAGCAGACATACTATAAACTTTCAGTAGATGGATCTGAGATGGATTCTGTGCGTGAAATGGCTCAAAATCTATACGAAGGTCAATGTGTTGATGGTGACACTGCACTTATTGAAGCTGCATTATCAGTTCAATGTTTCATGAAGCTTGCAGACATTGGTGTGCCATTTCCAGTGAACAGATACGGTGAATATATAGGCTATAAAACCGACCATGACCCGCGTAAAAGAGCAACATCGGCAGGTCCTCTTACATCGAAATTAATGACTGAAGCTCTAGAAAAAGAGGTTATGTCAAAAAAGATACCTGTCTTTGATAACTGCCTTGCAGTTAAAATACTAAAGGATAATGAGCGTGTTGTAGGTTTATTGTGCCTTAATACAGAAAACCGTGGCGAGGATAGTAACAGTGATAAAAACAATGCCGATAAAAAGGCTGCATTTACTGCTTTTTCCTGCAAAAATATCATTTATGCTACAGGTGGACCTGCAGGGATGTACTCAGAGTCTGTATATCCATTTTCTCATCATGGCTCAACAGGGGTTGCATTTATGGCAGGTGTTAAAGGTAAAAACCTGACGGAGTGGCAGTATGGATTGTCTTCCGTAAAACCAAGATGGAATGTTTCGGGCACATATATGCAATGCCTTCCTTGCTTTGTTTCTACAAATCAGGATGGAACAGATGAGAAAGAGTTTCTAAACGAGTATTTTGATGATGATGGTGACCTTTTATCAAAAATATTTATGAAGGGCTATCAATGGCCTTTTGATGTTAGAAAGGTTAAAAACGGCTCATCTATTATCGATATTTTTGTATATATTGAATCGTATATCAAAAAAAGAAGGGTTTATTTAGATTTTACAAAAAACCCTATAAAGAATATGGATTTTTCTGTGTTAAGCGCCGAAGCATATGAATATCTCGAATCGGCAGCAGCGTTGTTTGGAACCCCAATAGAAAGGCTTATCCATATGAACACTCCCGCTGTTGAATTCTATAAAAGCCGTGGTGTTGATCTGTCAAGAGAACGCCTTGAAATAGCTCTTTGTGCTCAACATAACAATGGGGGGTTGGATGTTGATCTTTGGTGGCAGACCAATATTGAAGGTCTTTTTGCTGTTGGTGAGGTGGCTGCGACACATGGAGTATATAGGCCAGGTGGAAGTGCGTTAAATGCAGGACAAGTTGGAGCGGCAAGAGCTACCAGGTTTATTGCATCCAAGGGTATAGGTGATCCTTTGCGCGGCGAGGATTTTGCCCAAATTAGCAACAATCTGATAAAAGAAACGATAGAAATTGCTGAAAAAGTTTTCAGCAACGAAGCTAATGTAAGACAAATGATTACTGACGCTCGTAAAGATATGAGTGAAGTTGCTGCTGCGATACGTGATGTTAGGAAAATTGAAAAATATATAGCAAAGGTAAAAGATACTCTTGATAATTTTACTCAGTTAGTGAAAATAAACGATTCAAGCTCTCTAAAACAGGTTTATATCCTATTGGACGCACTTATAAGCCAATTGGTGTATTTGTGTGCAATAAAGGATTATATCGATAATGGCGGTAAGAGTAGAGGCTCTGCGCTATACTACACTCCTAATGGTGAACTTATTGAAAACCTTCCTGAAATGTTCCGTTTTAACCTAGATGACAACACAAAAGGAAATATGGTTCAAATAGGCGGTCTTGATAAAACAGAGGCTACATTTAATTGGCGTCCTGTAAGACCCATGCCCGAAGAAGATAGTTTCTTTGAGAACGTATGGAGGAAATTCAGAGAAAATGGAAATATTTATTAAGGCTA
>DASRMZ010000410.1:0-5030 GCA_035647675.1 Thermoclostridium sp.
GGCAAGAAACTGTGGAGTTTGTACTCAAAAGGCAAGTGACCCACCTATCTTGCTATAGTTTGAAGATAGAAGAGAACACGCCTTGGTATGAAATGAATAAAAAGGGTGAATTGACTGCCGTCGATGATGAGCTTGAAAGAGAAATGTATTATTGGGTGGTATCAAGGCTAAACACTCCACCCTTCAAACATTATGAAATATCTAACTTTGCAAAGCCTGGTTTTGAGTGCATTCATAATATAAAATATTGGACTGATAAACCCTATATGGGCTTTGGCTCTGCAGCTCACTCCTATATTGATAATACTAGATATTCAAATGTAGAAAGCCCTGTTGAATATATAAATAAAATCAATGCGAATAAGACTCCCATTCAAACAACTGATGGTGTCAGTGATGATGAAAGACTCTCAGAAATGTTAATTTTAGGTTTAAGGTTAATTGATGGTGTCAATTTAGAGGGCCTTAGGCAGGAATTTGGTCGGAAAAGCTTAAAAAAATACGATGAAAAAATAAAAATGCTAATGAACAAAGGCCTTCTTTGTATTGAAAAGGGTAATTTGAAATTAACAAATTTAGGGCTGGATTTCGCAAATTTAGTATGGGTTGAGTTTCTTTAGTAAATTTTTCTAAATCATACTCTTGACAAAAGGCATTGAGGGTGGTATTTTTAATATAGTGATTAGCACTCGATTAAAGGGAGTGCTAACAATAAAAAGAGGATTTATCTTTGACAATAGTAAATACGATGGTGAACATATGTAAGGCTTTCGCGATGTAACACAGCAAAATGCTCATATATTGAACATTGGTTTGCAAAATATGTAACATCGCAAAAAACTCTATGTTAGTGGGTATATTATTTAGGTAGTTGTTTTTATATAATTGTTGTTAGGCGTAGTTTGCAGTTTTCACTTGGATGTATGAAGTTATTTGTTTTTTAGATAACGGAGGTGAGGTTATGATATGGAATGAAGAATTAAGTGAACGTAAAATGCAGATTTTAAGGACACTTATTGATGATTATATAAAAACAGCGCAGCCGATAGGTTCAAGAACGATTTCGCGAAAGCATGCTCTTGGCGTTAGTTCTGCCACCATTCGTAATGAGATGGCTGATTTAGAGGATATGGGATATATTTCACAGCCACATACATCGGCAGGTAGGATTCCCTCTGATAAGGGCTACCGGTTTTATGTTGATCACCTAATGCAGATCCATGAGCTGCAGCATGATGAGATAAAAAAAATTAGAGATGCTATAGAAGTTAAGATTAATGAAATAAATACACTGGTTCATTGCGCATCGGATATTATTTCTACATTTACTGGATATGCATCAATAGCGCTTCCACCAAACTTAAACAAAGCAATTTTGAAATCTGTGCAAGTGTTATCCATAGATGAAAAACGAGTTTTAGTGGTTGCTGTAACCAGTGGTGGTGTTGTAAATAATCAAGTTGTTCGCATTGGTTTTGAACCAGATCAGGGAACGCTTAAAATCCTGTCCAACTATTTGCATGAAAAAGTAAATGGGCTTATAATTGGAAGGATAAAGTTTCCACCCGTTGATGAAATACGAAAGGAAACTGGTGCACCTGTTGAATTGATCATTGCTGTAATTGAAGGCTTGAAGCAATGTTTACAAGACATTGATGAATCTGCACTTATTATGAATGGGATTACGAATTTGCTGAATCATCCTGAGTTCAACGATTTGCCAAAAGTAAAAGAAGTTTTTGAATTATTAAATGATCAAGGTATTATAAAGGAACTATTAAATTCAGCAATGAACAAAGAAGGTCTGAATTTTCAGATTGGATCAGAAAATGAAAATGAAGTTATGCGTGATTGCACCCTAGTTACAACCGTTTATAGTGTTGGCGAAACGGAATTGGGCACGTTTGGTATTTTAGGACCTACAAGAATGTCTTATTCAAGAGTTTTTTCAACTATAAGTTATATTAGAAAACTTATAAATAGTGAAATACTCAGAATATTGAATGATGAATAATATGATTAATAAACATACGGAAGGATGAACCCAATGAATCAAAAAGACGTGGAAGAGAAAAAGAAGGAAGAAAGTATTTCCATAGAGAATGATGAAATTGAAGTTAATGTTAAAAATGATATTGATATTGAAGAAAGCAATGAGTCAATAGAGGCAATAAGTGTAGAAGATGATAACTCTCAGGTTCAAAATGCCGAGGTAATTGCTGAATTAAAAAACCAAATTCAAAGAATTGCTGCAGAATTTGATAACTATAAGAAGAGAACACAGAAAGAAAAAGACAGAATTTATGTATCTTCAGTGGTGGACGTAGTTTCTTCATTCCTTCCCGTAATGGACAATGTAGGAAGAGCGCTTAAGGCTTCGGAGGGCAGCAACGAAGGCATCAGGGAAGGCGTTTTAATGATAGAACGTCAAATAAAAGAGGTATTATCATGCATAGGTGTAAAACCTATTGAAGCAGAGGGTCAAAAGTTTGATCCCAAGTTTCACGAGGCAGTTATGCATGTTGATGATGAAAACTATGGTGAAAATGAAATAGCAGAAGAATTTTTGACAGGCTATATTTATAAGGATGACATTGTTATACGTCATTCTGTTGTTAAGGTAGTAAATTGACAAGCTTTCTTAGACCTTTAAATATATTAAATTAAAAATTAGGAGTGATGATTATGGCAAAAGTAATAGGTATAGATTTAGGCACAACCAATTCATGTGTTGCAGTTATGGAAGGTGGAGAATCAGTAGTAATTCCTAATCCAGAAGGAAACAGGACTACTCCATCAGTTCTTGCGTTCTCAAAAACAAACGAAAGATTGGTTGGTCAAGTAGCTAAAAGGCAAGCTGTTACTAATCCAGAAAGAACAGTTATGTCTATTAAAAGGGATATGGGAACTAATAAAAAAGTTAAAATTGATGATAAAGATTATACACCTCAGGAAATATCAGCAATGCTTCTACAGAAGCTAAAAGCAGATGCAGAAGCTTATCTTGGCGAAACAATTTCTCAAGCAGTTTTAACTGTTCCTGCATATTTCAGCGATGCTCAAAGGCAAGCTACAAAGGATGCTGGTAAAATTGCTGGATTAGAGGTATTGCGTATTATAAATGAGCCCACAGCTGCAGCTCTTGCATATGGCTTGGATAAGGAAAGTGACCAAAAGATCCTTGTCTTTGACTTGGGTGGAGGTACATTCGACGTATCGATACTGGAAATTGGCGATGGAGTGTTTGAAGTGTTAGCTACGAGCGGAAACAACCTTTTAGGTGGCGACGACTTCGATCAAAGAGTTATAGATTGGATTGCAGCAGAGTTTAAAAAGGAAAATGGAATAGATTTAAGATCTGACAAAATGGCTTCCCAACGCTTAAAGGAAGCTGCGGAAAAAGCTAAAATTGAATTGTCAGGTGTTGCAACTACAAATATAAATCTGCCTTTTATCACAGCAGATGCAAGTGGACCTAAGCATCTTGATATGACTCTTACAAGAGCAAAATTTGATGAACTAACAGCTGATTTGGTTGAAAAAACCATGGTTCCGGCCAGAAGGGCATTGGGCGATGCTGAGCTTTCACCGTCCGATATAGACAAAGTGCTTTTAGTAGGTGGGTCAACTAGAATTCCTGCAGTTCAAGAGGCTGTTAAAAAGTTTTTGGGTAAAGAACCATTCAAGGGAATTAACCCTGACGAATGTGTTGCTATAGGTGCTGCTATTCAGGCAGGTGTTTTATCTGGTGAAGTGAAGGATCTACTTCTTTTAGATGTTACTCCTCTATCACTTGGTATCGAAACTCTTGGTGGTGTATTCACAAAGCTAATTGAGCGCAACACTACTATACCTACAAAGAAAAGTCAGGTATTTTCAACTGCTGCTGATGGGCAGACAAGTGTTGACATACGAGTATTCCAAGGTGAAAGAGAGATGGCAGCAAACAACAAACTGATTGGTAATTTCCAACTATCAGGCATAGCACCAGCTCCAAGAGGAATTCCACAGATTGAAGTTTCATTTGATATTGATGCAAATGGTATTGTTCATGTTTCTGCAAAGGATCTTGGCACTGGAAATGAGCAGCAAATAACCATAACTGCTTCAACAAACCTTTCAGAATCAGATATTGAAAAAGCCGTTGAAGAAGCTGAACAATTTGCTGAAGAAGATAAGAAAAAGAGGGAAAGCATTGAAGCGAAAAATCAAGCTGATTCATTGATTTATCAAACTGAAAAGTCATTAAAGGACCTAGGTGATAAAATCGATTCTGCTGATAAGGCTAACATAGAAGCTGAATTGAATACGCTGAAGGAAGTTGTTAAAGGTGATGATGTAGAGGCTATAAAATCTGCAACAGAAAAGCTTTCACAAGCATTTTATGCAGTTTCCGAAAAACTCTACCAGCAAGATCCAAATGCGGCTGGCGGAGCAGAGGGGTTCAATCCTGACATGGGTGGAGAAGCTGGAAACCAAGATGATGTTTTCGATGCTGATTATAAAGTTGTTGATGATGAAGAGGATGCAAACAATTAATACTATAAAAGGACAAAGCATCATATACATTTACGAATAACGGCTTTTACGATGCAACCTTAGTGGAGTAACATCGTAAAATGCCCATAATAACAAATAATGAAACGAGTCAAAGATATTCCTTTGACTCGTTGTTATAATTAAGTTCAATCCATTAATATTTTACGATATTAGCTATACCTCTCTGGTTACTTGTGAACAGTAAAAAATACAGAGCAAGTGAAAATCAATCTGGATACTCAAGTTGAAGGAGTTTTTGAAATGTGCTATAATCGTTAAGTTACTTAAGTAAAACAGTGGTGGGGGTATATTAGATTGCCGGAAAAAAAAGATTATTATGAGGTGCTCGGAGTAGAACGCAGCGCTGATGAGTCAGATTTAAAAAGAGCATATCGAAAGCTTGCAAAACAGTACCATCCGGACATGAATCCTGATAACAAGGAAGCAGAATCCAAATTTAAAGAAATCAGTGAAGCTTATGCAGTATTAAG
>DASRMZ010000411.1:0-2327 GCA_035647675.1 Thermoclostridium sp.
CTTTTGCCCAAGAAACTTAGATTTTTATCTTAATTAGTTAAAGTTGCACAAAAGCAAACGTCAATCTTTGTAGATTTTTATCCAAGAAATTTGGGTAAAAAGTCTTGACATATCAAGAAACTTGTGTTATGCTATGTTTAGGCACAAGAAACTTGAACTTAAAACAGAAAGGAGGAAAGAAACATGGATAAAAACAGGAATAAATCTATAGTGAGTGCTAATATTAAACAGATTATCAAAAATAAAGGCATGACACAAATAGCTGTATCTGAAAAAGCTGGTTTAGACTATGATAGCCTTAACAATATGTTGAATGGGCGAAAGCTTGTAGGTTCGGAAGACATCATAAAGTTAATACCAGTTTTAGGCGTTACCCCTAATGATTTGTTCAGAGGGACATTTTAATAAATAAATTTTAAGGAGGAAAACATGAACGAAATAATCAAAGTCAGCTATCAGAATGAAAATCCTACTGTATTAGGTAGAGAACTACATAAGGCTTTGGAAAGCGCCAGAAACTTTACTGAATTCTTTGTTAAAGTTTCTGAATTCCGTATTAACATGAGCAGAGACGAACTGAAAATATTGAGGTCGGTCTTGGTGGAGTTTGCATCCAAGTATGGAGCAATCGCAATAACGTATCTTGCTGACACTATTGATGCCGAAAGAGTATTGCCTTGCAAGCAAGAGACTCCAAGGAAATTTAAAGAAAAACAAATGCAAAGCAGTTTGCTAGATAATTTCTGCTATGCATTTCCAAACTACAATTTGGTGGGTGCAGAAATACCCATTGATGGGATTGGAAGAATTGATATTTTAGCAGAAGATAAAAAAAGTAAACAGCCAGTTATTATGGAATTAAAGGTTGGAAATCGCAACCCTAACACACAGTTACTTGCATATGCAACTGAATATGAAAGCCCAATATTAATTGGAATAACGGAAATAGAGTTAAATCCCAGTTCGCGAAACAACGACATTATATATTACACATTTTCTGAGTTGAAAGAAGGTGCTGCACAATGGGTGAATTAATTAATGTGAATATCATACCCGAAAATGGTGTTATGACAACGAGTAGTAAAGATGTTTCGTTGCATTTTGGCAAACAGCACTCTCACGTATTGAGAGATATTGATTTATTAAAAAAAGATATATCCAATTTTGGAGAGATGTTTTTTGATATAAGCATTGATGATTCGTACGGACGCAAGCAGAGAGCGTATGCGATGACTAGAGATGGTTTTTCTTTGCTTGCTATGGGCTTCACTGGCTCTAGTGCTTTAAGGTGGAAACTTAAATACATAGATGCCTTTAACAAAATGGAGCAAGCATGGAATTCGCCCGAAGCGATTATGGCTAGAGCGTTACAGTTTGCAAATAGACAACTTGATAACCTAAAAACCCAAGTTGCAGTAAAAGACCAAGTTATCCAAGAGTTACAGCCAAAGGCTACATATTATGACCTGATTTTAAATTGCAAAGACCTATTATCCACAACTAAAATTGCTAAAGACTATGGCAAATCTGCTGTATGGCTTAATACGTTATTGCATGAGTTAGGTGTGCAGTTTAAGCAAAGCGATATTTGGCTACTGTATCAAAAGTACGCTGATAAAGGTTATACCAGTACAAAAACGCACACATACAACAAAGATGATGGTACATATGGGGCAAAAGTCCATACATATTGGACGCAAAAAGGCAGATTATTTATTTATTCGTTATTAAAATCTAATGGTTATTTGCCTTTGATAGAGCTTGACGATTTGTCAGCATAAGGAGGGGTAGTATGCCAGTAAAAGAAATGAACGAACTAATCAACAAAGTAACCCAAAAGTGTATCCTTGACAAGTTGCTGAAAAAAGGTGCTATCGACCAAAGCCAATATTACGCTGTTTGCAAGGATTTAAAACTGTAAGTTCAAGGACGTCAAAAACCTACAAATAAATTTATGAGGTGTTTTGACATTAACGGGTATCGGTATTATTGCGATGATAATTATTTATTTAATTTAAGGAGGATTTAGAGATGGACAAAAAACCATTTAACCGCGACGAGGCTTTAACACTTTTAAAAAATGGGTACAAAAAAGCACTTTTGGACTATGACCTCACAGGGGCAGACCTCACAGGGGCAAACCTTACAGAGGCAAACCTTAGAGGGGCAAACCTTACAGAGGCAGGCCTCACAGGGGCAAACCTCGATTTTAGTTGTTATCCGTTATGGTGTGGCGGTCTAAAAGTTAAAACCGATAAACGTATAGCGTGCCAACTTGCTTATCATTTATGCAGTATGCAGTGTGATGACCCTGAATACGTAAAAAT
>DASRMZ010000412.1:0-11864 GCA_035647675.1 Thermoclostridium sp.
GACTTAGGTAAGTCAACTGACATAGACTTTTCCAAAAGATTTATGACTCTAGGAGAAATTAAAAAAATTATATCTCATACTAAAAAATGAGCTGTAGTACAACAACTTTATGATTAAAACCAAGAGCCTTAAACCCTTTAAATACATAGGGTTCAGGCTTTATTCCTATTATTTTAGTGAAAAAGTCAAGTTATAATACAATTTGTTACCTTATGCAAGTTTTTTCCCGCTTGTGGATCAATGGATTTGGAGATAATTTTACACTTCATTTGCAAGAGCTGTATAGTATCAACAAAAAAATATATAGCTATACAATTGTAGTGTCAAACTTCCACCACCTATAAAAGTGGAACGCTTGAATATAGGATACCCCTGACTTCATTCTATCCCACAAATACTGCCGCCTCAACATTCAAGCTAAAGAGCCAAAGACTTTATATGTGGATTGCGCGTTATTAAATTCATACAAAGAAAAGAGCTGCTCCTTAATTTTGGAGAAGCTCTTTATATGTGCGCTTAGCGCGTTACCACTTCTTAGTATATTCATTGTTGTACTTTGGAGTAGCTCTTTTTAGTTCGCTTAGCATGGGTAACAATTTGGTAGTATTCTAATGTGTGAAAGTACTAATTGTAGCTATAATGCCATATTGTTTCTTTTAGTCTACTTTTTCAACCCAACCAAATTCATCAGGTAATTTTCCATATTGAATTCCAGTTAAAGTATTATAGATCTTCTGTGAAACTGTACCGGTTTTACCATCATTTATTTTAATAGCATTACCATTCCAATTTAATTCACCAACTGGCGAAATGACAGCAGCAGTACCTGTACCAAATACTTCTTTTAATAAGCCTTTTTCATGAGCATCATACACTTCCTGAATTGTAATTTTTCGTTCGCTCATTTTGTAGCCCCAAGACTTAATAAGCTCAATACATGACTTTCTTGTGATACCGGGCAGAATACTTCCATTTAGTTCAGGAGTAACCACCTCATCACCAATTATAAAGAATACATTCATAGTTCCTACTTCTTCAATGTATTTCTTTTCAACACCATCAAGCCATAAAACTTGAGTGTAGCCCTTTGATTTTGCTTCTTCTTGTGCTTTGAGGCTTGCTGCATAGTTAGCTGATGCCTTTGCTTCACCAAGGCCTCCTTTTACAGCACGAACATAATTTGACTCTACATAGATTTTAACGGGGTTAATTCCTTCTTTATAATAGGCTCCTACAGGACCAGTAATGATCATAAAACTATAAGTATCAGAAGGTTTAACACCTAAATGAGGCTCGGTTGCGAAAATGAAGGGTCTAATATATAAAGAGGTACCTTCTTCTTCAGGAACCCAGTCTTTATCAATTTCAACTAACTTTTTAATTGCTTCCATACCAAGCTTTTCATCAATGGGAGGTATGCACAGCCTTTTGCTTGATGAAATTAATCTTCTAACATTTTCTATTGGTCTATAAAGATTAACTTTGCCATCTTTTGTTTTGTAGGCTTTTAGGCCTTCAAATATACTTTGTCCGTAATGGATTGTCATGATAGAAGGATCCAATTTGAGACTTTGATAGGGAATAATACGAGCATCATGCCACCCTTGTTCTGGTGAATAATCACATATAAACATATGATCAGAAAATGTTCTTCCGAAAAACAACTGGTCACTGTGTGGCTTGGCTTTAGGATTCTTTGTCTTCTCAATAGAGATTGTCATAATGTTACACACTCCTTTATCTTAATATCTAAGTTTTGAACCCGTTGGGGTATTTTTTGATGTTGCATATTTTGAGTTCTGTTGTACAATATATTGTGGTTATGCACGATGGTTACATCGCAAAAGTTTTACTCAAACTAATTGTACAATTTAGAACTTTATAATTATTTATACTAGCTTCTAGGTATTCTATCACAATAAATAATGACATGTAAACTAATTATTGCATAGAAATATGAAGTTTGGTATCATAAACCAAAGGAGGATGGCTATGGGCAAAGGCTTACAACCTGATATATACGTAAAATCCATATATACTTTGGATATTAATTGGTTGATAGAACGTGGAATAAAAGGCGTTATACTTGATATAGACAATACTTTAATAACACATAAACAAAAGGTACCAGACGAAAAAGTAATTAAACTCATAAAGTATTTTCAAGAAAATGATATTCAAACAGCAATAGTATCAAATGCTGCAAAAAGAAGGGTAGATATTTTTAACGAAAAATTGGGGCTTTATGCCGGATATCGTGCTTTTAAACCCTCAAAACAAGGCTTTATTAAGGCTATGAATAAATTGAAAACTCTTCCTGAAGAAACAGCGGTTATAGGCGACCAATTATTTACCGATATAAGAGGTGGAAACAAACTAGATCTTACAACCATTCTTGTTCAACCACTTGATGAACATGAACCCATTACTGTTCGTGTAAAAAGAATTGTTGAAAGAATATTTGTTAAACAAAAACCTATTGGATAGCTATGTGTTATTGGAGGACTATATGCCAAGACGAGATGTTGATGGAGGATTATATGCCAAGACGAGATGTTGATGGGAAAACATCCATGTATGCTTTAGCAGGGCAACATATAAATTTTTCGCCAATTCCCATGTTTTTTAATGCTATAAGTAATTATATTGGTTACAATTCGATAATGCTACCCATTGATACGCAAAAGAACGGTATAGTAAAATGCCTTGAGGCGATCAAGATAATTAACTGTGCAGGTGGGGTTATTCACTCACCCCATAGGTGTGAGCTTAATGATTTTTTAACCTCAGTTTCTGAGGAAGCCTTAAAATGTAATGCTGTTAATGTAGTAAAAATAGATGAGACGGGGTTTCACGGGCATAATACAGAGGTTTCTGCATTTAGAAAAGTATTTCCAGTAATTACAGGGGACGATTTATATGGGAAAAAGATATTTATCTTTGGTAGTGGTGGTATTTCACACTCCATAGCTGTTGCATGTGCTGAAGAGCAATGTGCAAGCATTACAATAGTAAATCGTACGCATGAGAAATCGCAAATGCTTTGTGATTTAATAAATAGTAATTATGGTGATATAGCATTTAGTGCAAGCTTTGAAGATTCAACAACCATACATAATTTTTACAATGCCGATGTATTGATACAAGCCACAACAGTTGGGATGTTTCCTCAAATTGAGGAAAACCTTATCTATAATGGGTATAACCTAATGCCTCACCATACCGTTTTGGAGGCAATATATAATCCGCCACAAACAAAATTTATGCGTATTGCTGAGGAAAAAGGATGTAAAGTTTTTTCGCTTAGAGATATGATGTTTTTTAATTGTATTCAGGTTTTTCAATGGTTGACAGGTGTATATATCGATAAGAAAAATGAAAAGAATTTATTTAACATTTGGCATGATTTGATATATAATATGTAGTGATGATATAGCTGCTATGAAGAGGAGACGCGAAAGATGAGTAGAATGGAACTTAAAAACTATATGGAAGAGGTAGTATATAGCTATTTGGATTTAGTTTTAAAGGACATTAATATGTGCAAGTGTGAAATATGCAAACTTGATGTTGCAGCAAAAGCACTTAATGGTTTACCCTCAAAATACATTGTTACAAAAAAGGGCGAGATATATTCAAAAATTGATAATTTAAAATTTCAATTTGAAGTTGACGTGATTTTAGCTATTACCAAGGCAGCCGTTTTAGTTAAAAGAAACCCAAGACATACAATTAAAGCTTAATATTTAATCTCAATGTATTAATGATAATTCTAAAAAATTAAAATAAGCCTACTAAAAGGGAATGTATTTAGTTATTTCCCTTTTAGTAGGCTTATTTTCTTCTCATTGCCTTCTACAAACAAAATGCTCAAGCTATGAAAGGAACCCACTGATAGCACAATGCATATAATGTGTATGGAATGGGGGGATTTCTTTGGTACCGACAGTCAAGGTTGAAAACATCTCAAAAACATATCATACCTTAGGAGGAGAAATATCAGCTCTTGATAATATATCATTAGCAGTTTCAGAAGGAGAGTTCGTAGGAATTGTTGGGCCAAGTGGTTGTGGAAAATCAACTCTCTTGTCAATAATTGCAGGACTATTAGAGCCTTCCTCGGGAGAGGTATCTATTTTTGGTGAGAAGCTTTCAGGTGTCAATTCTAAGGTAGGCTATATGCTCCAACGTGACAGCTTGTTTGAATGGCGAACAATATATAAGAATGTAATTATTGGTTTGGAAATTCAAAACCAGCTAACAGAGGATAGAAAGCAGCATGTAGAGTATCTTTTAGAAAAATACGGTTTAAAAAACTTTAAAGATCACCATCCTTCCCAGCTTTCTGGTGGAATGCGCCAAAGGGCTGCTCTAATACGTACACTAGCTGTAGACCCTGAAATACTCCTACTAGATGAAGCTTTTTCTGCTTTAGATTACCAGACAAGATTAGCTGTTAATGATGATATTTACAAGATAATCAAAACAGAAGGAAAGACCGCAATAATGGTTACTCACGACATATCAGAGGCCATAAGTATGTCGGAACGTCTATATGTGATGTCAAAGCGCCCGGGGAGAATTAAAATGCAGCTTGATATCAATTTAGATGTAGAGAACAGGACACCTCTTTTATCAAGGGAAGCTCCTGAGTTCAGACAATATTTTAATCAGGTATGGAAGGAGCTTGATGTACATGTATGAAGAAGTATCAATTGAACAAAAAAAATATTTACAGAAAATAAAAAGAAGAAAATCTCTTATAATCGCTCTTCAAATTGTTTTGCTAGTATTTATATTTGGACTATGGGAAGCGTTGTCGCGACTTAATGTGATTGACCCTTTCATATTTAGTAGTCCAAGTCGAATGGTTAAGACTTTTTCCCGGCTATATAAAGATGGTTCTTTGTTTATACATGTATGGACTACTTTGTGGGAAACAATGGTAGGGTTTTTGTTTGGTACGATATTTGGAATTATAATTGCCATTATTTTGTGGCTATCTGATACATGTTCAAAGGTTTTGGAGCCTTATCTTGTGGTTTTGAACGCCCTTCCAAAGATAGCTCTTGGGCCTGTATTTATAGTGTGGATGGGGGCAGGAGCGGTAGCAATAATCACAATTACAGTTGCAGTTTCTTTAATTGTTACAGTGCTTGAAGTATACACAGGTTTTTTAGAAACAGATACTGAGAAAATAAAGCTAGTGCAAAGCTTTGATGCAAGCAAGAAGCAGGTTTTGACCAAAGTGGTTTTACCTTCATCATTTCCAGTAATAATGAATGCTTTGAGAGTAAATGTTGGTTTGTCATGGGTTGGTGTTATTGTAGGTGAATTCCTTGTTTCAAAGGCAGGTCTTGGATATTTAATAGTTTATGGTGGTCAGGTATTTCAACTGGATCTTGTGATGACAAGCGTTGTTGTTTTAGCTGCTTTAGCAGCGTTTATGTATTTTGGCGTGCAAACACTTGGAAAATGGATTTCAAAAAAATATTAAAATGGAGGTGCAGATATGAAATTAATACGTTATTTACTACTCTTTTCACTGGTAATAATGTTAATTTTACCAGGATGCGGCACGAAAGAATTAAAAGAAATTACATTAAATGAGGTAACCCATTCTATTTTTTACTCACCCCAATATATAGCTATTAATAAAGGCTTTTTTGAGGAAGAGGGGCTAAAGGTTACATTAGTAAACGGTGCAGGAGCAGATAAGGTTATGACAGCAGTATTGTCCGGACATGCGGATATAGGATTTTCAGGTCCTGAAGCCTGCATATATGTACACAACGAAGGTAAAGACGATTATGGTGTAGTCTTTGCTCAGCTTACAAAAAGAGATGGTTCGTTCCTTGTGGCTAGGCAGCCAGCGCCAACTTTTAAATGGGAAGATGTGAGAGGAAAATTTATAATTGGCGGAAGAAAAGGTGGTGTCCCATTGATGACACTTGAATATGTCCTTAAAGACAATAATCTATATCCCGGTAAGGATGTTGAAGTAGATACTTCAATACAGTTTGCATTAATGGGGGGAGCTTTTATATCTGGAATGGGTGACTATGTTACATTGTTTGAACCTGTTGCATCTACTTTTGAAAAAGAGGGGACAGGATACATAGTGGCCTCTATGGGAGAAGCCAGTGGTGAAATACCATATACCGCATATTACGCTAAAAAAAGCTATATTGAAAAAAATCCTGATGTTATTCAGTCATTTACAAATGGAATCTATAAAGCACAACAATGGATTGAAAACAGTTCAGACAGAGAAGTGGCTGAAGCCATTATGGATTCATTCCCAGACACTGATATTGATATACTAGAGACTGTTGTTAAGCGATACAAGGAGCAGGATACATGGAGCAAAACCCCTGTAATGAAAGAAGAATCGTTTAATCGTTTGCAGGAAGTAATGAAAGAAGCCGGTGAGTTGATGGAATTTGCTCCTTTTAGCGAGGTTGTAGATAATTCATTTGCACAAAAAGCAATAGAGAACAAATAAGTATGCCCGATAACCCTTAATTAATAATCACCTTTCTTCTAGTAGAAAGGTGATTATATTTTTGAATATCAAAATAGTAGTATAATAAACCCTTGAAAGAGCCCTATTACAAATCCTAAAATAGCGCCAAGATATTCTATATGTTTTAGTTCTTTTTTAACAACACTTAAAACGATGGCTTCAAAGGAATCAAGATCCAAAGCATTTATTTTCTCTATAACCATCTCAGATATTTTTAGGTTTTCTGTAGCCCCTGTAATTGTATTTTCAATGGTTTCGTGAATATAACGCTCACCATCCTTTTCCATAAACAAATCAAGCTGTTTTTTTATTGTATTGTCGGTAAACTTATGAAGAAAAGTAGGCAGTTTGTCCTTTAGTATTTTAATCACGTTTGTAACAATTGCGGTTTTAAGTGAGTTTATATCCTTCTCAGTTATAAGGTTTTCCACTATTTCATCTGGAGCCAACAATTGCTTTTCTATAACACTTCCAATTGAAACCGCAAGCTCTTGCTTTCTTGCAGGAATTACGCCTTGTATTTTATAGCCAAAAGGCAGTTTAAAAGGTTTGTGTGGTCTAAACAATAGTTTTATAGCTATTAAGTTTGTTATCCATCCAATAAAGCCACCAACAATTGCTAATAATATCAGCTTTACAAAATTTGTCATATATCCTCCGCTTTTGTGCTTGCGTGAAATTTCCCTTAGTTTCGCACAACTTTCATTAAAAATCAACTCATAACGGCTTTATAAATAATACGAGGAAAAACAGAAAAAGTTATATTTAGTTTCACTATTATGCTATATTATTTATATAATTGCTAATTAAAACTAATATATAAATAATAGAAGGATGTTGTTATGTGGAAAGAAAAATAATTGTAGTAGGGGCTGGACTTGCTGGCTGTGAAGCTGCATGGCAAATTGCTAAAAGGGGCGGTAAGGTAACGCTTGTTGAAATGAAACCTGAAAAGAAAAGTCCTGCACATACTTTAAACACTTTTGCAGAGCTTGTTTGCTCAAATTCATTCCGCTCAAATCAAATTGAAAATGCTGTGGGATTGCTTAAAGAAGAATTAAGAATGATGGATTCTTTGATTATGCAATGTGCGGATAAAACATATGTACCAGCAGGAGGCGCGTTAGCTGTAGATAGAGAGCAGTTTTCAAAATGTGTTACTGATAAAATTAAAAATAACACTAATATTGAGGTTGTAGAACAAGAGGCTACTCACATTGATGATAACGAATTAACAATTATTGCAACTGGGCCATTAACCTCTGATGCATTATCTAAACAAATTGCAAGCATTACTGGTGAAAACTCATTGTCCTTTTTCGATGCTGCAGCTCCCATTATCAAAGCTGAAAGTATAAACATGGATAAAGCATTTATTGCATCCCGTTATGGCAAGGGTGATGCAGACTATATAAATTGCCCTATGGACAGAAGCGAGTATAATGCATTTTATGAAGCCCTTATTAATGCAGAAACTGCACAGATTAAAGACTTTGAAAAGAAACTTATATTTGAAGGATGCATGCCCTTGGAGACTATGGCTGAAAGAGGCATTGATACACTTAGATATGGCCCACTAAAGCCAGTAGGCCTTATAGATCCAACAACGGGCAAGGTGCCCTATGCAATAGTACAGTTACGACAGGATAATAAAGAAGGAACCTTATATAATCTTGTTGGATTTCAAACACGTTTAAAATGGGGTGAACAAAAACGCGTTTTTTCTATGATACCCGCCCTTGAGAATGCCGAATTTGTAAGATATGGGGTTATGCACCGTAATACATTTATAAATTCGCCTGAGCTTTTATTGTCTTCATATCGACTTAAAAACAAGCAAAACATTTTTTTCGCAGGACAGATAACAGGAGTGGAGGGTTATATAGAATCCACCTCATCAGGGCTAGTAGCAGGTATAAATGCATACAGGGTCTTATATGGAATGGAGGAAATGGTTTTTTCTAACACAACAGCTATAGGGGCTTTGTCCAATTATGTTTCAAATTCGGCTTTGGGCAATTTTCAACCCATGAATATAAACTTTGGAATAATGGAACCATTGAAGCAAATTGATTCAAATGGAAAAGCGATAAAAACAAGGGATAAACGTGTTAAAAACAGGCTTATAGCAGAAAGAGCATTAAAAGTCATAGACCATATGAAAAAGTTATAGATGAGCAGCGTAACATAGACCGCATATATTTTTTCTGGTATACTGATAATGGTTTTTTATAGCAATGAGAATAATTGCAAACTCATGGATTATAGAATTATATATGGTCTTTGAGATGTAACCTTAATAAAGGCTTTTGTGACGTAACATCTCAAAATGCCAATAAATACCAGATGTATGAACACAAAGATCTACCTCAAAGTTCTTCTACCCATGTGTTCTATTACTTTTAAAGGATAGTGAAACCTATGGCATTTTTTAAAAAAAAGTTTGATATAGATATGAATAAAATACCTAAGCATATGGCAATCATTCTAGATGGGAATGGGCGTTGGGCAGAAACTCGCGGGCTTCCTAGAAGTATAGGGCACCAAGAAGGGGCAAATGCTGTAAAAAGAACCATAGAGTTGGCTTATGATATGGGTGTAAAATATATTACGTTTTTTGCATTTTCAAGTGAAAACTGGGCAAGACCAAAAGCTGAAGTAGACGGGTTAATGGAGCTTTACCTTAAATATTTAAAAAATGCAGAGAACGAAACTAACGATAAAAATGTACGTATTAGAATAATAGGAAGTAGAAAGGGCCTGTCCCAAGAAATTATCCAACAAATTGACAAATTGGAGCAAAGCACTAGGGATAAAGAGCAGATGAATATAATAATTGCTTTAAACTATGGTGGTCGTCAGGATATATTGCAAGCAACTCAAAGAATTATAGATGATGTGCAAAATGGAATATTGAATAAGGATGACATAACCGAGGAAGATATTCAGAAAAGATTATATACTGAAGATGTACCCGAGCCAGATTTATTAATTAGAACAAGTGGCGAGATGCGTATAAGTAATTTTCTTATTTGGCAGTGTTCATATTCTGAGTTTTATTTTCCAAAGGTATTGTGGCCAGATTTTAGAGAAAAGCATTTTAAAGAAGCTATTATGGAATATCAAAGACGAAACAGACGTTTTGGTAGGCTTAAGTTTTAACAAAAGAACCGCCCCCCTCGTGTAAATAGAAAGTAGGGAAAAAGTGATGAAAATCACTTTCTAACTTAAACGGTTCCTTTGTGTAAATAGAAAGTAGGTGTGATTTTTTGAAGGTTAGAATTATCAGTGGTGCAGTTGCTGCAATTGCTCTGTTTGTAGTTATGCGTCTATCACCATTTGTTATGGGGGTAGTTGTTTTTATAGCAGCCCTTATTGCTTTGTATGAGTTTTATCAAGCTGTAAAAAAGGTAAACCTTCGGCCAACAAAAATTGCAGGTTTTTTCATGTGCACATTATTTTTCTTATATTTAAGCCGTACCTTTGTAAATGGCACAAATAGTGTTTTAGAAAAAGTATTTAATTTTGTTTTTCAACAGGATATCATATATCTGGTAGTTTATATTTTAACGGTTTTTATGCTTACTCAACTAATTTTCCGCTATAGACAATTTAAATTAGAGGATATAGCAATTACATTATTAGGGTTAATATACATACCGTTTCTCTTGTCGTTTATTTTATTGTTAAGACTTATGAGTAATGGATATGAATTATCTTGGTTAATATTTATCGGAGCCTACTCAACAGATACTTTTGCATATTTTATAGGTAAATTTTTTGGAAAGAGAAAGGTATTGCCAGAGGTGAGCCCCAATAAAACAGTAGCTGGATGTATAGGTGGGGTTATTGGTAGCGTTATTTGTGTTACTTTATATGGCGCTCTTTACATAAATAATGTTACTAACCTAAACGCAAATATAATTCATTACATAATTATAGGCGTTTTGTGTGGCATTGTTGCTCAATTGGGTGATTGGACTGCATCAGCAATAAAAAGAATCGTCGATATAAAGGATTTTGGACATATTATGCCAGGGCATGGTGGGATTCTTGATAGAATAGATAGTTTGCTCTTTGTAGCACCTGCAGTATATTTCTATGTTAAGTTATTAGTATATTGATTTTGGAGATATTTACATGACAAATAATTTGGTTATTTTAGGTTCAACAGGCTCAATAGGAACACAAGCTTTAGAAGTTTGCGACAATCTCAATATAGGGATAGTAGGTCTTTCGGCTGCTAACAATATTAATTTGCTTGAAAAGCAAGCAAGAAAATATAAACCCCTTATTGTGTCAGTTATGGCTCCCGATAAAGGGAAAGAGCTCAAAGTTCGTTTAAAAGATACTAATATAAGAGTAGTATGGGGAATTGATGGTATGATTGAGCTTGTTACAGCACAAGAAGCTGATACCGTTCTTACCTCAGTTGTTGGGATTGCAGGGTTAATTCCTACAATGAAGGCAATTGAAGCAGGTAAAAACATTGCTCTTGCAAATAAGGAAACGCTGGTTACGGCGGGAAAACTTGTAATGAATGCTGCAAGGAAAAACAATGTTAATATATTGCCTGTTGATAGTGAGCATATGGCTCTTTTTCAATGTTTATCTGGTAGTAGGGTGGAAGATGTTGAAAAGCTGATTTTAACAGCATCGGGAGGCCCGTTCCGCGGTTATACAAAAGAACAGCTTGAACATGTAACATTAGAGCAGACCCTAAACCACCCGAACTGGTCTATGGGAAATAAAATAACAGTGGATTCTGCAACAATGATGAATAAAGGGCTTGAAGTAATAGAAGCCCAATGGCTATTTGATATGGAATTATTAAAGATTGAAGTTTTAGTTCATCCACAAAGCATAATTCATTCAATGGCATCCTTCCAGGATGGCTCTATTATGGCACAGTTGGGTGCACCTGACATGAGAATCCCTATTCAGTGCTCTAACATGGCCTGAACGTTGTAACAACACTTTTGGTAGAGCGGATTTTGATAGTATCAAATCACTAACATTTGAAAAACCTGATTATAAGGTGTTTAAATGCTTGGATTTAGCAATGAAGGCTGCAAGTATTGGTGGCAGTATGCCCGTTGTTATGAATGCTGCTAATGAAATCGCCGTTTCACTGTTTTTAAACAGAAAAATTACCTTTACACAGATAATGAACTTAATAGAAATGGCAATGACTAATCATAATGTGAATATTGATCCCTCGTTGAATGATATAATAGAAATAGACAAATTAGCACGTGAGGAGACGATGAAGACATTTGAAAAGGGCAATGCATGAACCTTGAAGTTATAGAAGTCTTTTTATTAGAGTATATTAGAT
>DASRMZ010000413.1:0-10252 GCA_035647675.1 Thermoclostridium sp.
ATCAAATACCTGTGCAACACAGTCACTTTACTTTATATGCTCTTTCAAATATTGACCGGTATATGAGTTGGGATTTGAAGCTATTTGCTCTGGGGTTCCTTTAGCAACAACTGTTCCACCTCGATCTCCGCCCTCTGGGCCCATGTCAATAATATAGTCAGCCGTTTTAATCATATCCATATTATGTTCAATTACGATTACTGTGTTTCCGCCATCTACTAACTTCTGTAGCACATCTATCAGTTTATGAACATCAGCAAAATGCAAACCTGTTGTAGGCTCATCCAAAACATATAATGTTTTTCCAGTGCTTCTTCTGCTTAATTCTGCTGCAAGCTTAATTCTCTGGGCTTCACCGCCGGATAATGTTGTAGAAGGCTGCCCAAGTTGAATGTAGGATAGACCCACATCATAGAGGGTTTGTATTTTTCTTTTAATAGGTTGGAAATTTTCAAAGAACTTTAGGGCTCCTTCCACTGTCATATTCAGTACATCATAGATGGTTTTACCCTTATAGCGCACATCTAAAGTCTCTCTGTTATAACGTTTACCATTACATGCTTCACAAGGAACATAAACATCCGGAAGAAAGTGCATCTCTACTTTTATACTGCCATCCCCTTGACATACTTCGCAGCGTCCGCCTTTAACATTAAAGCTAAAACGCCCTTTTTTATAACCCCTTGCCTTTGCATCGGGAGTGGAAGCAAATAAATCTCTGATTAGATCAAAAACACCAATATATGTTGCGGGATTTGAGCGTGGAGTTCTCCCAATGGGGCTTTGATCAATATTAATAATTTTATCTAAAAACTCTATTCCTTCGATTCTTTGATGTTTTCCTGCAATTGTTCTGGCACGATTGAGTTTTTTTGCAAGCGATTTATAAACAATCTCATTTAAAAGAGAGCTTTTACCTGAACCAGATACCCCCGTTACACAAACAAAAACACTTAATGGAAAAGCTACGTTAATACTTTTCAAATTGTTCTCCTGTGCACCATAAACAGTAAGGTATTTGTCAAAGGTTCTGCGCTTCTCAGGCACGGGAATGGATAATTTTCCGCTTAAATAGGCTCCTGTAATTGAATTTGGATTTTTCATTATATCTTCTGCTGTACCGCATGCGATAATTTCTCCACCATGCTCTCCGGCACCAGGACCTATATCAACAACATAATCTGCAGTACGTATTGTCTCCTCATCATGCTCCACAACTATAACAGTGTTTCCCATATCCCTTAAATTGCACAAAGCTTTTATTAGCTTACTATTATCCTTTTGGTGAAGCCCAATGCTCGGCTCGTCTAAAATGTAGTCAACACCGACCAACCCTGAGCCAATTTGTGTTGCAAGGCGAATTCTTTGATGCTCGCCGCCTGATAGTGTGCTTGCAGTTCTTGACATAGTGAGATAGTCCAATCCGACATCTATTAAAAAACGCACTCTGGCTTTAACTTCCTTCAAAATATTTTTACCAATTGCCATTTGGTATTCAGTTAGCTTTATTCCTTCTAAAAAATTGTAAAAGTCTATAACCGGCATATCGGTCAGTTCAAAAATATTTTTCCCGGCAATGGTAACTGCAAGTGACTCTTTTCTCAGTTTTTGTCCACTACAGACTGGGCATGGAGTGATGCGCATATATGATTCAAGCTCTGCCTTGGCTTTGTTAGAAGCTTCGCTATAATGGCGTTTTACACTATCTAATACTCCCTTAAATGTGACATCATGCTCATTGCCACCCCATCGACCTTGATAATGAACTGTAACTGAACGGTCTGTTCCATACATGATTATATCATGTATTTTTTTAGGATAGGATTCAAAGGGAACAACTAACGAAAAATTGAATTCTTCTGCAAGAGCATCGAGGATTGCCCTTGTCCAGCTTCCTTTATCCTTACTTGATTGCCAACCATATACGGCAATAGCACCTTCATCAATGCTAAGGCTTTTATCAGGAATCATTAAATCCTCATCAAACTCCATTTCGTAGCCAATACCATAGCATTTTGGGCAAGCCCCAAAAGGATTATTAAATGAAAAGCTTCTGGGTTCTATCTCGGTTATGCTAACGTTACAATCAGGACAGGCGAAGTTTTGACTGAATGTAAGGAGCTCTCCATTTTCTGTACGAACCACTGCAATTCCTTCAGATAAATGCAGTATCGTTTCAATAGAATCGGCAAGGCGTGTCTGTATTCCATCCCTTACAATCAACCTGTCCACGATGATATCAATATTATGCTTAATGTTTTTTTCAAGAACGATCTCCTCCGACAAATCATACTGATTTCCGTCTACAAAAACTCGGACATAACCGCTTCTTTTTGCCTGCTCAAATACCTTTTCATGGCGACCCTTCCGCCCTCTAACAATAGGAGCAAGAAGCTGTATTCTACTTCTTTCGGGTAAATTCATTATTTGCTCAACAATCTGTTCAACCGATTGCTTTTTTATCTCCCTGCCACACTCCGGACAATGCGGTGTACCTATTCTTGCATATAAAAGTCTAAGGTAATCATAAATTTCCGTGACTGTTCCCACAGTTGAACGAGGGTTGTGACTTGTTGATTTTTGTGATATTGAAATAGCCGGTGAAATACCTTCTATGCTCAGCACATCCGGCTTTTTCATGTTGCCAATAAATTGCCTTGCATAAGAGGACAGTGATTCCATATAACGCCTCTGCCCGTCTGCATATACTGTGTCGAAAGCAAGGGAAGACTTGCCTGAGCCACTAAGTCCGGTCATAACTACTAGTTTGTTTTTTGGTATATCTATATTTATATTTTTTAGGTTATGCTCACTGGCACCCCTGATTTGTATATATTTTATTTCTTTCATGTATATCCCCTTATCTAAAGCTTTTTCGATGTATTCTTTTAAATGCCACTTGTAAATATGTGGCTAAAGTTTTTTGTGTATACTCACCATATATTATACCGTGAAAGTCGAAGGATGTAACATGCAAAATGCACAACATATATAAAACTTGTACGAGGGTAAAATAAAACGTATAATTAGAAGAGCACATAAAAAGTAAACATAAAATTATTATATTATAAATCGAAACATAATCAAAAGGAAGGTTTTAACATAGATGGCTGAGAGAAAAGCATTACAAGCAACAGAGCAGAGCATGCAAAAACAGTTTGTTTATATTAATAAAGTAAAAGAAATAACAACAGAGATATTAAATAAACAAGGGCGACAGCCCACTTATGATATTAGAGTTTTTGGCTGTCAGATGAATGAACATGACGCCGAAAATCTTGCAGGCATGCTTGATGAAATGGGATATACAAAGGCAGATGAAAAAGAGCAAGCAGATGTGATTGTTTTTGATACATGTTGTGTAAGGGAGAATGCTGAAGAGAAGGTTTATGGGCATTTGGGTCTTTTAAAGCCACCGGATGATGCGCAAAAGAAAAGTGTTGTAGCCATTACCGGTTGTATGATGCAGCAGCCCCATATTGTGGAGAAAATAAAAAAGTCATATCGCCATGTGGGTATAGTTTTCGGAACCCACAATCTCTATACTTTTCCTGAGCTTTTATATAAGCATCTAACAAAAGGTAAGCGCATCTTTGATGTTTGGGATACAGAGGGCGAAATTGTTGAAGGAACGCCAATTACAAGAGCTGAAAATGTTAAGGCATGGGTAAACATCATGCTTGGGTGCAATAACTTCTGCTCTTACTGTATTGTTCCATATGTTAGAGGTAGAGAGCGTAGCAGAAATAAGCAAGACATTGTGGACGAGGTTCAAAGGCTTGCTAAGTTAGGATATAAAGAAATAACCTTGTTAGGTCAAAATGTAAATTCCTATGGCAATGATTTTGGGCAAAAGGATGCTTTTGCAGATTTATTATATGCTCTAAACGATATACAGGGGATTGAAAGAATTCGATTTATGACTTCTCACCCTAAGGATTTATCAGATAGTCTTATCACTGCTATAAAGGAGCTGCCAAGAGTGTGCGAACATTTGCACCTGCCGTTCCAGTCAGGAAGTAGCAGAATACTAAAAGAAATGAACAGAAAATATACAAAAGAGCATTATCTTGAGCTAATTGAAAAGGTTAGAAAACAGGTGCCAGATATTGCATTTACTACCGATATTATTGTAGGCTTTCCCGGAGAAACCGAGGAGGATTTTTTACAAACCCTTGATGTAGTGGAAAAGGTGCGATTTGATCAGGCTTTTACATTTTTATATTCAAAAAGGACTGGAACAAAAGCTGCAAAGCTTGAAAATCAAATAGATGAGGATGTAAAAAAAGAACGTTTCCAAAGGCTTCTTGATTTACAAAACTCCATTGGAGCAGAAATAAACCAAACCTATGATGGGAAAGTAGTGGAAGTACTTGTGGAGGGAATAAGCAGAAATAAGGAAACCATGTATACAGGTAGGACACGGGAATATAAATTAGTCAACTTTACTTGTGATGAAGATTTGACTGGCAGGATGGTTAAAGTAAAAATTATAAAAGCTTGGCCGTTTTGGCTTGAAGGTGCAGTTATCTCGGAGGGAGAAATCTCATGAAGCTTACACCAATGATGCAGCAATATAGCGAAATAAAGGAGCAATACAAGGATTGTATTTTGTTATACAGGTTGGGTGACTTTTATGAAATGTTCTTTGAAGATGCGCAGATTGCCTCAAGAGAGCTTGAAATCACCCTTACTGCACGTGATTGTGGTCTTGAAGAACGAGCACCAATGTGCGGAGTACCCTGGCATTCGGCGCAAAACTACATAGCAAAGCTTATAAATAAAGGTTACAAGGTAGCTATATGTGAGCAAATGGAAGAACCATCTCAAGCTAAGGGCATTGTAAGGCGTGATGTTACCAGAGTAATAACACCCGGTACAGTGACTGACCCGGAAATGCTTGACGATAAAAAAAATAATTATTTAATGTCGGTTTACTGTCTGCAAAATTATTTTGGGATAGCAGTTACCGATGTTACCACTGGCGATTTCTATACAACACAGGTGGTGTACGGAAATACTGAAAAAAAGCTATTTGATGAAATATATAGGTACAAGCCTTCTGAATTAATTGTAAATGAGCTGTTTGCAGAAACTGTATCTATAGATGATTTAAAAGAAAAAACAGGTGCATATGTAACAATTCTCAACGAACAATATTTTAACAGAAGTCAAGCAGTAAAAGACATAGAAGTATATAAAGGCTTTGAAACTGTTAAGCAAGAAGAGCTTGCCCTATGTTCATCGGGGGCGTTAATAGGATACCTTAAATCTACACAAAAGGTTGAGTTAAATCATATAAAAGAAATACAAGTATACAAAATTGAA
This sequence comes from Thermoclostridium sp., assembly GCA_035647675.1. Lineage (GTDB taxonomy): Bacteria > Bacillota > Clostridia > DSM-8532 > DSM-8532 > Thermoclostridium. The sequence continues at coordinate 5,329 of DASRMZ010000413.1, forward strand.
AGCTATATGATTATTGATAGCTCAAGTCGGCGTAATCTTGAGCTTACAGAAACATTAAGGGATAGGAAAAAGCGTGGCAGCCTTTTATGGGTACTTGACAGGACTATGACAGCAATGGGCGGACGTTTACTTAGGAAATGTATTGAACAGCCTTTGCTTGATTTAGATGAAATAAACAACCGTCTAAATGCTGTTGCGGAGCTTAGAGATAAGTTCATGGTACGTAGTGAACTAAGGGAGCTTTTGAGAAATGTTTATGATATGGAGAGACTATCGTCAAAGTTAATTGTAGGAAATATCAATGCCCGTGATTTATTGTCACTCAAAGCATCAATGGGTCAAATACCCTATATTATTGATTTAACCAAACAATTAAGCTCCGAGCTTTGTAAAGATATTAGCAGTGAGACAGACTTACTTTATGATATATATGAGCTTATTGATAAAGCCATCTGTGATGAGCCACCCGTTACAATAAAAGAAGGTGGGATAATCCGTGATGGATACTCACAAGAGGTTGATAGCTATAGAAGTGCATTTGTTGACGGGAAACAGTGGCTAGCCGATCTGGAGAGCCAAGAAAAAGAAAGTACAGGCATTAAAAACCTTAAAGTAAAATATAATAGAGTCTTTGGTTATTTTATTGAAGTGACTAAATCTAATCTTGATTTGGTTCCGGATAGATACATACGAAAGCAAACTCTTGTAAACTGTGAAAGATATATTACCGATGAGCTTAAAAGCCTTGAGGATACCATATTAGGAGCGGAAGACAAACTTACTAGTCTTGAATATGAGCTTTTTTGCCAAATAAGAGATCAAATATCTAAAGAAGTCCATAGAATTCAAAAGACCGCAAATACTATGGCAATGCTCGATGTTTTATGTTCTCTTGCAGAGGTGGCAGACAGGGAGAATTTTGTTAAGCCCGAGGTTAATGATGGAAGTGAAATACATATTAAGGATGGAAGGCATCCCGTTGTTGAGAAGGTGCTTGGGAAAGCTCCATTTGTTCCAAATGATGCATTGCTAAATGACAGTGATGATAGGGTTATTATTATTACAGGTCCTAATATGGCTGGAAAATCTACATATTTAAGGCAAGTTGCACTAATTGTTTTAATGGCTCAGGTGGGAAGCTTTGTACCAGCCTCTTACGCCAATATTGGAATAACAGATCGTATTTTTACCCGTGTAGGAGCATCTGATGATCTTGCCGCAGGTCAGAGTACATTCATGCTTGAAATGACTGAAGTTGCTAACATATTAAATAATGCTACGTCAAGGAGCCTTTTGATTCTTGATGAAATTGGGCGCGGTACAAGCACCCATGATGGTCTGTCGATTGCTTGGGCGGTTATAGAGTTTATAAACGATAAAGGTCGCTTAGGATGCAGAACACTTTTTGCAACTCACTATCATGAATTAACTGAATTAGAGGACAGGCTGTCAGGTATAAAAAATTGCAGGATTGATGTTAGAAAAAAGGGTGAAGAGATTATTTTTCTAAGGAAGATTGTACCAGGTGGTGCAAATAAGAGCTATGGTATAGAAGTCGCAGGCCTTGCAGGTGTTCCAGAGCTTGTGATAGATAGAGCAAGAATTATACTAAAAGAACTCGATGATGCTGACATAAATAAAAGTGGTAGCGCAAGAAAGAGAAATAATAAACCCGTTGATGGCCAACTGGATTTATTATCTGCTGGCTCACTATCCAAAAATGAAAGAGAAGTCATAGAAGAGATTCGAGTGATGGATCCCAGTACATTAACACCATTAGATGCATTAAATAGGCTGCATTCATTACAACAGAGGTTGAAATAAGCTGTATCTCAAAATACAAAGAGTGTAAACTGTAACACATAAGGAGTCATTTATGGGCAAAGTTATAATTCTTGATGAAAATACTGCCAATCAAATAGCTGCAGGAGAGGTAGTGGAAAGACCTGCGTCAATTGTTAAGGAAATGGTGGAAAATTCCCTTGATGCCAATGCCACGTCAATTACAGTGGATATATTAAATGGAGGGAAAAAAAGCATCACCATCATAGATAATGGTGATGGTATTGCCTTGGATGATGTGCAAATGGCATTTGAGAGGCATGCAACAAGTAAAATTAGAAGTATTGACGATTTAAATACAATAGCTACTATGGGGTTTCGAGGAGAGGCTCTAGCTAGCATAGCATCTGTATCAAAGGTTGAGGTAATTACAAAAACACTTGAAGCTGAGAACGGGGTTAGAGTGAAGGTTGAGGGTGGAGAGTGTTTGTGTGTGGAACCTACAGGCGCACCAAAGGGTACAACATTTATTGTTAGGGAGCTTTTTTACAATACACCTGCCCGATATAAGTTTCTAAAAAGAGATGCTACCGAAGCAGGTTACATACATGATGCAATAACACGAATTGCATTGGCAAGACCCGATGTATCGATGAAGCTTATAAATCAAGGCAAGGCTGCTATTCATACACCGGGAAACCATGAGTTGCTAAGTGCTATCTACAGCCTTTTTGGCAAAGAAACAGCTCGATCAGTTATTCCTTTAAATTCATCATCTGACGGAATAAAGATTTCGGGATATGCCGGTAAGCCTGAAATATCTAGAGGAAACCGCAGCCTTGAGTTTGTATTTGTAAATGGAAGATGGGTTTACAATAAGACAATAATAGCAGCTATAGAGGATGCTTATAAAACTAAGCTAATGAAAAAAAGGTTTCCCTTCATAGTATTAAAATTAGATATTGCTCCCCAAGTAGTTGATGTAAACGTTCACCCAGCTAAGCTGGAGGTGAGATTTAGTGATGAACAGCAAATTTTTAGGGCAGTAAATTTCGCAGTTTCATCGGCTCTTTCTGAGACATCACTAATCCAAGGTGTTGATGATTTTGGTAGTACAAAAAAAGAAGATATTGATTTAAGCAAATCAAGTGGAATAGAGAATATTCTTGAAGAAAAAAACAAGCTTTATATTGATGAAGATCAAGGTGCGAAAAGCCCGAACACTATAGAAAGTAACGTGGATGAAAATAAACTAAATTCTATTGAATATAACTATATGTTTAGCACCCCAAAAACCACAGCAGAGCAGACAAATTTGGAGCTTGACAAAAGAAGTCAACAACGAAATCAATATATGCCTAGCCAAACACCGCAGGAAGATAAAATGCCAGGTAAAGCACCTCAAGGCGAAAGGGAATCAAGCCAAATACCACAGGGCGCAAGGATATCAAACCAAACACCCCAGAACGAAGACTTTGAAAAGACAAGCAACTACACACAAATAGAGGATTTGAAAGGTAATAGCACCGAAATAGATACACAGGCAAAGGTAGAAGAGATTTCATCCCCAGATAGAGAAAATGATGAAGAGAGGCTTTTAAATAGCCGAATTATTGGACAGGCTTTTGAATCATATATAATTCTTGAGCAAGGAGAGGATATGTTTTTGATAGATCAACATGCCGCTCATGAAAGAATTAGATATGAGAAGATAAAGAAACAGTTTTCTCAAAATGAGTTTTACAGTCAAGGATTGATAACTCCTTTAGCTGTTGAGCTTACAGAATTCGAAATGCAAAAGTTCAACGATTTGTTTGATTATATTGCAAGACTGGGTTTTGAAACCGAGGATTTTGGTAGTAGAACTGTTTTGGTTAGGGCAATACCCTATATAATGTGTGGTGATTTTTCAAGCCGTGACTTTAGGGATATTCTTGAAAGATTAAATGGGGAAGTCAGCCCCGGCTCTAGTAGTGTATCGGAAATAATACCGGAGGAAACCATATATATGATGGCATGTAAAAGTGCAATTAAGGCCAATAGGCGTATGTCTACAATGGAAATTGAGGGACTGGTTAAAGAATTGGTAGCCACCACAAATCCATACACTTGTGTGCATGGTAGGCCCATTATTATTAGCATTAAGAAAAGAGAATTAGAGAAAAGGTTTAAAAGGATTGTATAAATGAAGGTAATGGACAATAATAAAACCGTTGTTGTTATTGCTGGACCAACGGCTTCGGGAAAGACAGAGTATGCTATTAAGTTAGCTCAAACAATTAATGGAGAGGTAATTTCTGCTGACTCCATGCAGATTTATCGGCATATGGATATTGGAACAGCTAAGCCCTCAAAAGAAGAGATGAAGGGTATTGTTCACCATATGATCGATATAGTGGATCCTGGCGAGAACTACAGTGTTGCATTGTATAAAAATATGGCTGAAGAATGTATTGAGGATATTATATCAAAGGGTAAGATTCCCATTATTGTTGGTGGGACAGGTCTTTATATCAATAGTCTTATTTATAATATAAAGTTTAGCAAAACTATAAAAGATGATGATTTTAGAAAAAAGATGGATGATATAGCTGTTTCTGAGGGTCCTGAGGTTTTACACGAGAGGCTTCAAAAGGTTGATCCAGAAAGTGCTTCGAAAATTCATTATAACAATGTAAAGAGAGTGATTCGTGCATTAGAGGTGTATGAGTTTACGAAAAAACCCATATCGCAGCATAAAAAAGAGTCAAGAATGGAACCACCAAAATACGAATATTTAATCTATGTTCTAAATATGGATAGAAAAGATTTATATGACCGTATAGATAAAAGAGTGGATAAAATGATTGAGATAGGGTTGGTTGAGGAAGTAGAAAGGCTACTTGACATGGGCTATAAAGCTGGCTCAACTGCATTGCAGGGACTTGGATATAAGGAAATAATATACTATCTTAATAATGAGCTCTCTTTAGATGAAGCAATTCACATTCTTAAAAGGGATACTCGACGTTATGCTAAAAGGCAGATCACTTGGTTCAAAGCAATAAATGAAGCTACTTGGCTCACAAGTGAGTACATAAACTTAGAAAAAAATATAAAAGTTATCCGTGAAGCTCTTGAAACATCAATATAAGTTATATAC
>DASRMZ010000414.1:0-11619 GCA_035647675.1 Thermoclostridium sp.
AGTTATCGGATAGTTACATCTTTATTTTTGATATTTCCAATTGTCTCTACCCTCACCACACTAGCCCAAATGTTGGACACTTTCGAGTAGAATTTGAACAAAGGAGAGTCCACTATGGGGAAGGTAAAAAGAATGCGAAGAGTCTACAGCAAAGAATTCAAGCTTCAGGCTGTACGGAGAGTTCTAGAAGATGGCAGAGGTCTACGGGAGACTGCCCGTGAATACCTTGTGACCCTCGGCATGGTGCAGCAATGGATCAAGCATTACCTGGAGAAAGGCGAAGATGGAGTCCGGGCAACACCTGCCAGGAGCTTGTGCGACGGAGAATCTCCAGCACCAGCACGAAAGCGTCTTAAGAAGCCCAATGCCAAAGGTTACATTGAATCAGAGCTGCCAGAAGCTGCTCGAAATGAGCTTAGGCATCTTCGGATGGAGAATGCATATTTAAAAAAAGTAAGCGCCTTAGTTCGGAATCGGGAACGATATCAGCTGCGGGTAAAGCGAAAATTATCGTTGAACTAAGGCAAAATTATCCCCTGAAGGATTTACTGACTTTAGCACAATTGCCTAGAAGTACTTTCTACTATCAAGTGAAAAGTAAGGTGTGCGTGGACAAATATGCTGCCGCCAAAGAAGAAATGTTAAAAATACATAAGGAACATTCCGGTCGTTATGGATATCGTCGTATGACAGCTGAACTTAGACGGAGAGGTATTGTCATCAACCACAAAACGGTTTACAGGCTTATGAGAAAGATGGGCTTGTTCTGTTATATAAGGATGAGGCGGTACAACTCCTACCGTGGTGAAGTTGGTGAGAAGGCTCCCAATCTTTTAGCCAGGGATTTCGCTGCAGAAGCTCCTTACAAGAAATGGGCAACTGATGTAACTGAATTTCACTTATTCGGCAAAAAAATCTTCTTGTCTCCCATTATTGATCTTTATAACGGTGAGGTCATTAGCTACACCATCTCAGATAGTCCAAGGTTTAGCTGTGTAATGGACATGCTGGAAACTGCAATAGAGAAGTTGCCAGACCTTCACACGCTTATCTTACATTCAGATCAGGGTTGGCAGTATCGCATGAGTGTATATTGTGACAGGTTAAGGCAAGCTGGCATCACTCAGAGCATGTCACGGAAGGGCAACTGCCTGGACAATGCTGTAATTGAAGGATTCTTCGGACATCTTAAAGCTGAGCTGCTATACAATCAAACTTTTGATTCTGTCGAACAATTTGTTGCCGAGCTTCATGGGTACATGCGATATTATAACGAGGATCGTATTCGATCTTCTCTTGGTTATAAAACTCCTATTGAATACAGATTGGAGGCGGCCTAAAATTGTGATATTCTATGTCCAACATTGGGGGTTCAGTTCAGCGGGTGACTCTATTCGCGCGTGGCGGTGGCTCCCGTCGAACGTGATTTTCAACCTATTAAGGAAGAGCACTTCGATCCAATTGTCTGCATCCCCAATCTGTAAACTACAATTTAGCGGCGGAACCGTTATGCCCCTCGGCACCAATTTTTAGTTTGTATTAACAGTTATTTTTTACGGGTAATCATCTCGTTGATGCTCACAACAACATAGCTCCAGCTTTCCACTTTAAAGAGTTTGGATAGTCCAATATAAATGAGAACACCTGAAGTAATCTGAATTAGCAATAGTTGCCAAGAAGGCAGATTGATAAATTCTATCATGTATATAGCTACCCCCATAACGAAAGATAGAATAAATGCTGGCATGATATCTCTTATCTGCTCTTTTGCACTATAGTCATACAATCTTTTGTTTGGCCACATGTGAATCAGAGCTTCCAAGATAGCACTTACAGCGTATCCAAAAGCAATAGCATATATTCCGAACGGAATACTTATAACAAGTATTGATATGCCCACTATTTTCTTGATAATTTCAAGTTTTAGATAAATATCACCGCGCCCTAAAGCGCTAATACCCTGATAGTTAGCAGTATGTAAGACCTGGAAAGCAGCAGATACGCAAAAGATCTGCATAAAAGGGACGGCAGGTAGCCACTTTTCTCCTAATAGTAAAGTAACAAGCGGTTCCGCAACAACTGCTAATCCACTCATTGTCGGAAAGACTATAAAAGAAATTGTTTTAATAGATCTTCTAACTACTCGCTTTAAATCGCTCTTATTATCCTGCACTGAAGATAGTGTCGGAAGCATGACTGATTGTATTGAGCCACCTATCGCATTCACTAGGGATTTCGGAACACTCTCTCCTCTGTTGTAATAGCCTAAAGTAGAAGGAGAGTAAATCCTTCCGATGATTAATGTTCTAAGATCCATATATAAAGTATGTATTAAAGAAGATACAAGTAATTTACCACCAAAAGATAATAGTCCTTTTAGGCGCATGAAAGAGAATTTTAAAATAGGCCGCCACTCAACTGTAAACCATATGATCATTGTTATAGATACTTGGTTTAAAAAGTAATATATTACAAGTGCCCATACGCCCATTCCCACATAAGCGGCCGTTATTCCAGCAATACCGGAAATAATTACAGACACCATACTTATACGAAATAGTTTTTCAAATAGCATATCTCTTGAGATGAATGCGTTTTGCACGGTATTAAGTGCTCCTGGAAAGAGTATGAGTGACAAAACTCTCAAAAGACGTACTAACTCCATGTTTTCATAAAATTTTGCCACTCCCGGAGCAGTAACAAAAATGATCAGATAAAAGACAGTTGCGATTATAAAGCTAGCATATAATACTGTGGAGAAATCAATATCATCTGCATCTTTTTTTTGTATTAAAGCTGTATTTAATCCGCTTTGGACAAACACCTGTGCAATATTAATGAACACCAAAACAATGGCAATAGTACCGAAATCATTTGGTACCAAAAGCCTTGCCAGTACTGTCTGGACGATTAGCCCAATAACCTGTAATCCCCCTCTTTCCATTAATTTCCAGAAAAGTGAAGATATTACTGTAGATTTTGTAATTTTATTATTCAAGACCTACCTCATTTTGGAACATGCCCATATGACCCTACATCTCAAGTGCATCCTGTCATATTTTGTTTCTATTATCCGCGAAATTTAATCTGTCGCAATACTAAATTTATTTAGTTAATTATAATTCTCTGAGAATTCGTATTTTGTTTAAGAGGTATATATATTGAGTAAGGAATAGTAGCAACAACAACATACGTCAACAAAACAAATCCGTCATTCATAGCGTTTTCAGTTAGAGCATATAAAATAAAAAATATCTGAAACATTAGGGAAAAATATAAATATTTTAAGAGATCAAAATCGTAAATATCTATCGCTTTTCTTGCAGATGTAAGAGCAAATTTTATATTCATTGTTATTATCAAGATGAAACATGTAAAGCCTATAATCCCATTTTCCGCCAAAAGTTGAAAGTACATGGAATGTACACCCGTACCGTATTCAGCGTTGAAAACTGCAGTACCGCTTCCAGTTAACGGTTTTTCCGAAAACATTTCAAATGCTTTTAAATATAGTTCCGCTCTACCGCTGGTAATATCCCCGCCTGCTCCTGCTACAAATCTCACGATTGGAGAAGCAGTTTCTGGCATTAAAAGCACCATCATCATGAAGAGCAAGAACATAGCAACAGCAAGTTTGATCATCCTTTGCGAGATACTCTTTCTTTTCAATTGCGCATCTAGTGTAACTAGCAAAAAACACGACACAATGATTGCAAACAAAACCCCTCTTTTACTTGTTATAAGCATAGAGGCTGAAAGAAATAAAAGAATCGCGATAGCAAAATATTTTCTTTTTTTCATACCACTTACTAAATAGCTGAACACTATGATAAAGCCAACAGCTATGTAGTAAGCATTTCGGCCTATTTGGTTGGTTATACCAGAATAGACGTTTCTTGCGGAAAAACTAATAAACGCAACTTTCACACTTTCAGGAAAATTGGAAATAACATTATTAGTAAACATGTCAGGTAAGAAATATGAAAAAAGAGTACTAAATGCATGTATGGATGAAAATATAAAAATATATTTAATGACTTTTGAGCTATAATCAGGTCGCTTTAGTAATGGTATACCTATTAGTAAAATTATACTCCTAGATATGGTTGTCTTAATACTTGTTTCAAGGAATTTCGAGTTAAAAAGGGACAAACATCCGATAAGAATGAAACTTATTACAAGAAGCGAAATTTTAATTTCGTTAAAAGATATTGGCTCGTTACTAATTAGTACGCAAATAAAAAGACTAATAGCAGAGGTTGCTAGAATCACATAGGATAAATTCCCAGAAAAGAGATAGCCGAAGAAAATGTCAAAAGATAACAAAAGAATAACAATATGAACAAATGCATGATTATCTCTCGATTTTAAAACAGCATATTTCAACATTTTATTTCTTTGTTCATTCATTTTCTGATAAAACTTTTTTGTATACGTCAATAATTTGCTTCGAAACAGATTCTGGGGAAAATTTTCTTACTGTATTTTTAGCAATATCAACTTTATTATAATTTTCAGCATTTTCATACATGAACAGCAAAGCTGCGGTTAGTTGTTCAAGATTATCTACATCAGTCATGATACCATTATTTTTATTCACAAAAACTTCAGGCCCCCCACTTCGTGTTGCGATCACAGGAAGTCCCATCGCTAAAGCTTCGATATAAGCTACTCCAAAAGTTTCTGATTGTGAAGCTAAAACAAAACAATCACTTTGAGCATATTTATCTGCAATAGTTTTTCTCGAACAAAGTCCTTTTAAGCGTACCCTATCATTTAAATTATATAAGTCTATAATTTTCTCCAGACGTTTTCTCTCTGGTCCTTCGCCGAAGATCGTCAAATTCACGTTAGGTATATTGTTAAAAGCTCCGTAAAAAGTCTCAATAAGCAAATCCATCCGTTTCAAGCCAATCAGCCTGCCGGTTGAAACAAAATTAAAAGTACTACTTCTCTTATTGTCTTTATATTGAAAAGTATCAATGTCAACGATATTTGGAATATATGTTGCATCCTGATTAAAATTTTGCTTGATTTTCTCTGCTAAGCTGGGGCTTACTGCAATCAATTTATCAGCCTGGTTATAGGCATAGTTTGTATATTCGAACAGACTTTTCTTTATCCGGTTTGCATTAATCCCTGAAAAATGTTCCGTTATTACGAATGGAATTTTCATTTCGTTTTTCAATCTAGCAGCAATAAAGTTGGCAAAATGTGCGTGAAGAAGGGCCGGTCTCCCATACTCTAACTCTATTGTCCGATACAACCGTTTCAGGCCCCAATAGGCAATTCTGTGGCTCAACTTGCCGGGGATGGGTCCCAAAGGAATATTAATCGTCCAAATATCTACATTATCAGACGACTTTCTTACGATGCCCCATTTGCGTAATCTTCTAAATGATCTAGTATCAACAGATGCGTAAACCACATTAATACCAGAAGCGACTAATGCTCTGGCCTGATCATGTATAAAGATAAAGTTAGATGGATATCTTGGGGTTGGGTTGCCGCTACTTATAAACAAAACATACATGATTTACATCCCTACCACACCTATAGTAATTAACAATGGTACAAAATCCAATCACTTAGACAATACCTCTGACTGACTGGCAAATCTTTTGGATATCTCCATCACTCAAATACGGATGCATTGGTAAGGACAACACCGTATCACAGAGTTCATTCGTCACTTCAAAACCTTTATCAGTAAAACCTATATCTGCAAATGCTTGCTGCCTATGCATTGGCTTAGGATAATAAATCATGCTAGGAATGCCTTCAGACTTCAGCTTCGCTTGTAGCATGTCACGCTGCTCTTTATTTTCTAGCTTAATTGTGTATTGAGCGAAACTGGAGACGTAGCCTTCAGGTATTATCGGAATTTCTACAACATCCTTCAGCATTTCTGTATATAATTCATTCACATTATTAACATCATCCAACTCATGATCAATAAACAAGTCAAGCTTTACGTTCAGTACCGCAGCCTGTATCGTATCAAGTCTAGAGTTGATGCCAATCCTGACATTGTCGTACTTATGCTTGCCCTTCCCATGAACCTTTAAGGAGTTAATAAGCTCAGCTAATTCATCATCATTAGTAAAAACAGCTCCACCATCGCCATAGCATCCCAAAGGCTTTGCGGGAAAAAACGAGGTAGTTGCAGCATCACCGAAACTACATGCTTTTTTACCATTAATACTTCCGCCAAAGCCTTGAGCTCCATCCTCAAGTACTAATAAATCATATTTCTTGGCTATGCGTTCAATTTCCGGATAATTTGCAGGCAATCCGAATAAATCAACAGGGATGATCACTCTGGGTTTCAGCTTGCCCTCATCTGAAACTCTCTTGATAGCAGCTTCAAGTTTATTGCCGTCAATATTAAATGTATCTCTGTCAACATCAACAAAAATAGGTGTAGCTCCTTCGTACGAGACTACTTCTCCAGTCGCAAAGAATGTGAAATCCGGAACAAAAACTGCATCACCTTCGCCAATCCCCCAAGCCATCAGTACTAAACTCATAGCATCAGTTCCATTAGCGCATGAAATACAGTGTTTAACACCAACAAACTCTGCCAAACGATGTTCCAACTCTTGAACCTGTGGGCCGCCAATAAATTGAGTACTGTCTAATACTTCGTGGATAGCAGAATCGATAGCTTCCTTATTATTTTGATATTGAGCTTTCAAATCTCGGAATTCCATAATACTTCACTCTCCGCTTATCTTATTGATTTAATAAATTCAATAAACTTTTTATGATCTATAGCAAAATTACCAGTAACCGTTTTACCTTCAGGCACGTTCTGTGTTACAACAGCTCCGAGTGAAACATTACACTTATCTCCAATGGTAAGGCCATTTGAAACTGTTGCATTAATCCCGATCCATGCGTCATCACCAATTACAGTTCTACCACCAATGGCTGAACCTGCCACAACCATTGTTCGTTGCCCTATTATGACATCATGTGCAATGTACACCAAATTATCTATTTTGGCATCCTTTTTGATTGTTGTGTTGCCACCAAATACACCTCTATCTACACATGTGTTACTTTGGATTTCAGCATTGTCTTCAATCACAACACCACCAGCAGATTTTACAGAAATTATACGTTCTCCATCATTTAAAAATTGGAAGCCTTCTGATCCAATGGTTGAACTGGCTCTAATTATTACGTTGTTCCCGATTTTTGTATTTGGATATATTACAACTCCAGGTTCAACTATGCAATTATCTCCTATTTGAACGTTATGGTCAGCTATATGAGCATTAATGCTAACCTCTGAAGATGCTGAGATTATGTTATCACTTTTTTTGCGATAAAACCCCATGTTGACTAATACATTGTGAATTTCATAAAACAATAATTTAGGGTTATCACTAAGGACAATCCCATAATCTTTAGGAATTAATCCTTGTTCGAAAATCTCTTTACTAGTCACTACAGCAACAATATTTGGGTTTTCAAGAATAGAGTTCAGGAACTTATCATTTTCAAGAAAAGACAATACACTTTCGGTATCGTAGACCGTCGTTGCCATGCCTAGTTGATTAAATTCAGCATCTCTTTTTATCTCCAAATTATGTTCATTTAGCTGTGAAAGTAGCATTAAAAACCTCACTTACTTTATTTATCAAATCTACCGACGAAATCCATGGTACTACAATGCTCCAAAGGAAACTTAACGCTTCTGCGTTCTGCAGATGACTTATATATCGCCAGGATTAGCTCCAATGCTTCTCTGCCATCTTGAGCAGTGATATAAGGCTCTCTATCATTTTCAATGGCGTCGACCATATCAGCATAAAGAGGTGTATGTCCGAAGCCATAGATATTGGGAGGATTTTCGTGGTATTTTTCTTTGACCTCATCGGGATCATCTAGATCATCTGCAAAATGCCATTCTTCAATTATGTTTACAGATTTACCTCCGCCCTTAACGGTTCCACGTTCTCCAAAAATATAAAGAGTTTCCTCTAGGTTTTCCGGGAATATAGTGGATGTCCCTTCAACTAAGCCATAGCTGCCATTGCTAAACTTGATTAAAGCAAAACCCAGATCCTCTGCTTCGATGTAATCGTGCATTAAATTGTCAGTCAAGCCAATGACTTCATCTATTCCTCCACCCATCATCCAGCGTAGGAGGTCAATATTGTGCGTACATTGATTCATCAATACGCCACCATCTTGTTCCCAGGTACCGCGCCAGGGAGCTTGTTTATAGTAGTTTTCGCCCCGATTCCAACGCACATGTGCAGTTCCATAAAGAAGTTTCCCAAATCGTCCAGCTTCCATGGCTTCTCTAATTTTTTGAACCGATTTGTTATATCTATTTTGCAGGCAAGTGCTCACCTTTAAATTATTTTCACGTGCCTTTTCGATTATTTGATCTGCTTCATCTAGAGAAAGGGCAATCGGTTTTTCGATTATTAAATTTGCATTAGCATCAAGACAATCTAAGGCAATGGAACCGTGATTTCCGCTTTCAGTGCAAATTGCAACTAAATCCGGTTTCTCAATTTCAAGCATTTCTTGGTAATCCGTATATTTCTTGGTGATTCTTGGAAGCTCGAAGCGTACGATAGTCTCATCCATTTTTCCTTCTATCAAGTCACAAACTGCAACGATATCTAAATCATTAGTTTTTGCTGCAGCTATGTGATTAGGCGAAATCCTACCACAACCGATTATTGCGTATTTAACACTCATTACCCTGCTCCTATAAAAGTTCTATATTGTCTCTGTTCTTAACATTTTTCATAGCATTCTTCGTATCAAAAATTTCCTTAGCATGCTGCTGAACAAAATCATAATCAACGGCGGTATGTGCCGTAGTCACTAATATAAGATCCGCTTCTGAGATTAATTCAGCTGTTAACTCAGGTTCACTTTGTTTAGTAATTCCATTGTCATGATATTCAGCGACATAAGGATCATAATAGACCACATCTGCTGCTTCTTTCTCTAATTCATTAATAACCCTAATAGCAGGACTCTCTCTGTAATCATCAATATCCTGTTTATATGCAACACCTAAAACAAGTATCTTTGAGCCATTTAATGCTTTCTTATCTCTGTTAAGGATTTTTGAAGCCCTTTCGCTACAATATTCTGCCATACCGTCATTAATCATCATGGATGATTCTATCATTGATGTGTGAAAACCATATTCTCTTGCCTTCCAAGACAAATAGTAAGGATCTAGCGGAATGCAATGGCCACCAAGACCAGGTCCGGGATAGAAGGCCTTAAAACCATATGGCTTGGTCTTAGCTGCATCAATTACTTCCCAGATGTCAATATCCATCTTATGGCAAAGCTGTGCCAGCTCATTGACAAGACCAATATTTACATTACGGTATGTATTTTCCAAAATTTTCTCCATCTCAGCTACTGCCGGCGAAGTTACCCTGTGAACTGGAGCTTCTAATATCGTCTTGTACATAGTTGCGGCAATGTCGGTACATGCAGGAGTAACACCACCAACTACCTTAGGTGTATTCCTGGTCTTGTATATTTGATTGCCGGGATCCACACGTTCAGGAGAAAAAGCGAGATAAAAGTCCTTGCCGCATTTGAGTCCTGATTCTTCCAAAATTGGCTTTAACAGTTCTTCTGTGCATCCGGGATAGGTGGTAGATTCAAGCACAATTAACATATCCGTATGCATATATGGAACAAGACTATTTGCCGTGGAAACTATATAGCTGGTGTCCGGTTGTTGATGATCATCGAGCGGAGTCGGGACACAAATTGAAACAGCATCTGCTGAAGCAGCTAAAGAGTAATCAGTAGTAGCCCTTAATTTACCAGATTTAACAATATAATCTAGATCTGCATCAACTACATCGCCGATGTAGTTTTGACCTGCGTTAACCATGTTTACTTTTTCTTCTTGGATATCAAATCCGATGGTGTTGTAGCCAGCCTTAGCTTTGTCGACAGCTAATGGAAGCCCGACATAGCCAAGGCCTATAACTCCAACTGTAGCCGTCTTATTTTCTAGTTTTTCTTTTAGATTAGTCATAAAATCCCTTCCTTTAATTAACGGTATAGACGTGTCGCCAGCATCCTATAGTCTAATATTTCTCTTGCAACAGAATAAGAGGCCTTACTCATCTCATCTAAATCGTATTTAGAGTTAGATACATCAACAAGGACATTATAAATATCATCTTCATCTTTAACTGTCACTGCATTGTCATTAACAAAATATTTGTACGATCCATGCGGATACGTCATTACTGGAGTGCCACAGCATATTGCGTTTTGCAATGTGGCTGAAACGCTACCAGGCTGCAGGTACATATCAGCGGCACATAAATAATCCAACAATTCTTCTCTGGACTTCCACCCAAGCATTTTTATTCGATTGTCCCCACTAACAAGAGGTAATAATATATCATGATACTCATCATTAACACTTCCTATAATCAACAAACGAAACCTCTGGTCCTTTACCTTTGTAAAGGCTCGTAATAATGAATCAGTACGCTTTTTTTCATCTAACTTTCCACTATGTACGAAAATTATATTGTCGTGACAAAAGTTCTGAGCAGCAACTACTTTTTTTCTCCGCTGATACTTCTCTGTTTCGTCAATTACTATTCCACCTAAAGGATAGTACTCCATTCGATCTTCAGGGATTCCCATGATTTCCTCTAAATATTTTTTTTCATCCAAGCCAATATAAAATACTTTTCCAATATATGGAAGTGCCTGATGTAACCATGATTTGTACAAACCTTTATGTAGAACATTCTTTGAAATAAAATTACTTGCTGAATTATGAAGGCCTGTATGGGAGTCAACATAAAATTTCAGATTAGGTCTTTGTTGCTTGAATCTGGCTACCACTTTTATGTCATAGGCACATACACCATGAAAAAGAATGACATCAGGATCAAATTCATATAATAGCTCTTCTAAACCTACATAGCGTCTGATTTTTTTTGCAATGCTATGTGGAAATCCTGCATAAGGTATGCGAGTAATTGGTATGTTTGTTTCTGTGAAATATGTGCTCGGTTCGAGATAGTGATATTCCCCATCCTGATATGTTTCTGTTGAAGCGACGATCATTACCTCATGTCCGTCTTCTTGATTTACTATAGGCAAATAGTTTTCTTGATAGCCATAGCCGTCAATGTAAAAGCTAGATAAACACAAATGCAATATTTTCACAAGCGAACAACCTTTACTTGCTGCTTAGGAATTGTTCAACATTATTGAAATATACTGCTCTCTCGAGAATAGCATCATCATCCCAATTCCACCATTCACTATCAATTAATTTAGTGATAGTATCATCACTAAATCTTCTCCTAATCAAGTGGGCAGGGTTTCCAGCCCATATCTCGTACTCCCCAACATCTTTCGTCAAGACTGAACCCATCCCAAGCACTGATCCAGTTCCAATATTGACACCACTTCTAATTGTACAATTATTACCAATCCATACATCATGACCTATTGATGTCTCTTTAGAAGGATTAAATTCGTGTTTATAGAAGTTCTTTCTCATTATGTTCTTTCCACTGTGAAAAACGGGAGAAGTCGAAACCCACTCAATAGGATGGTGTGCTCCACCAATAATGCAATTAT
>DASRMZ010000415.1:0-3366 GCA_035647675.1 Thermoclostridium sp.
GCAAATATTGATCCCATGCCTATTATTGCTATAAGAATAATACAAACAACAATAATCCCAACCCTTTTTTTACTTGTGTCCGTGATTGAAGAAATACGGGCCTCTATACTTTTTTTGCCGCCATAAAAACTGGTTGACAATGTGGGCCGGTATCTTAATCTGTCTCTGACGGTGTTAGCAATAGTGTCGATGATAATTTTACCGTATTGTTGTCGTTGTTGGGGGGTTGCCCCTTTTAACAGCTGTTCATCACAAGAAATTTCACATTGTACGGCAACTGCTTTAGCCATAAGATAAACTATGGGATTAAACCAATGGATTACGGTTGCCAGTAAGATCAATGTATTATACCACAGGTCTTTCCTCTTGAAATGAACAAGCTCGTGTCTGAGAATATATGTAAGGTCGCCATAATTGAATTTGATGGCCGGCAATAAAATAGCGGGACGGAAAAACCAATCATCATGGGACTGCCGATGCAGGGACAAATTTTTAAACCTATGGGTGTTTTAATATTCATTTCCTTTTAAGAGCTGTCAAAATATCTAACACGGGGGGACGGTGCTATTGCGCTGTGATCCTCTGGCCAACATTATATGGTTTTCGAAAATGAAGGTCTCCTATAAACAATATACAGATAAATGCACACCTTCTTTGGATGGTTTTAAATAATTTGACTATCTCTTTTGCATTTTTTTCATCCAAGTTTCCCGTGGGTTCATCTGCTAAGATTAGTTCAAAAGGCTTGGGCAACACCCTTGTTATTGCTACTTTTTGTTGTTCACCGCCACTTAAATAGTATACCTTTCTGTTCAAATAGTCAGGATCTAAACCCACTTTATTTGCTGTTATTGCACAGCCCGCCGTCCCTGAGTGCCTTACAGTGGCCATTTATTAATATAACACACCCTGTGGAATGAATGTCCTTGAATTTAGTCCAGCATTATCGATACGGTTTTTTTCAATGTTTTTACTATCTAAAATAGAGATATGGTCTTCTGTACATAGTACGCTGCCTACAAATTTTCCGGTCTCGCTGTAGAAAACCGAAACAGTACCCGGAAGATTGTTATAGTTGGGGAAATTCGCAATATAAATACCATCCTGATAGCCGAGCCCGGTGAAAAAACCATAAAAGTCTCTGTAAGTATCCAGGTGGGGCATATCCGTTTCTATATTGTTCACTGTAAGTACCATGCGTATTGTACCCTTATAAGGGTCAAGTTCAACTATATTCGCTCCCTCATTCCATAGAAATGTTTTTGATTGTGAATTTCCGTAAATGTTTGTTTCAATATTAACGTAATTTGGCATATTAATTTTGCTAAGATCGAATTCATCGAAAATCGATTTGTAATCGCTTGTTTTTTCAAGCTGAAATTTACCACCTTTTTTGGTATATAGTAACGATACCGGGTTCACTTTATCAAACGTTTCACCTTCTGTATTACACAACACCGCAATTGCATCTTCGTCATCGACAAAAAATGCCTGTGGGATTAATCGCATATCATCCAGTACCATAGCTATTGAAGCAATATCTGTGTTCCCCTTGCAGACTATTGATCGATCCCCTTCATAGGTTAAAACATAGTCTGCATTATACAGCTTGCCCTCTGTTGCTAATGTATGTTCAATCATCGGCTGTTCAACAGGTGCATATGGCAGCACTAATAACTCACTGGACAAACTCAACGGGTAAATCCTGTCTTGCCATCCTATATCACCTGAAACTTTGAATAATACCTCAGGTGATAATTCAATAGACAAATCTGAAACATTTACTGAAAGTCTATGAGCATTGATAACATCCGTGGCATCAAGTAAGTAAACTACCAAACTGATTATTCCTGAATTCTCCTTATTGTTATCTAAAAATGAATTACTACTGCATCCGAACCATGTACACGAAAATATCAACATAAAAAGAAAGATCACTGCTCTTTTCATATCCACACCCCTATTCTATTATAAGATACACTTAGTTACGGCACAGACCTCTTTATATGAATTTACGTGGCTTTTATTGTGTAATACTGATAGGCGCTGTTGTTATTAAAAACATAATTTCTCCTATCATTTGTATGCGCTGTAAATCTATGCACAACAGTGTCATTGAGTGTAATCATAACAACGTGACTGCTGGACGTTAGTAAAATATTACCGGCATTGGCTGCAGCAAAGGTGCTGGTATCCCAGTACCTGCGATTACTATCAGTCATAAAAGCCTTCATCGAACTAACTGAAGTCCAGGCTGCACCCCAAGACTGGGTGGTTACATATTTAATACGAAACCATGTACCACCCTCAGGAAGGCCCCCTGTCGACATTGCCTGTGACACAAAGTTGGCGCAATCATTATGTTTAAAAAGAGTATGGTATGGATATACACTGTTATTCCATTTAGTCCGATCCTGTAGCACCCCGCACGTCGTTCCGTCGTCATAGCATTGGGTTGGGTTCAACGAGTATTCTAGTACATACTCACGGGCGGCAATACGGTCATAGTTTGGATACCCACGATTAACAGATTGAGTGACTGATTCCAGAATTTCATTTACAGCATGTTGGCCCGCATCATACATCTGTTTCGCATCAAGCCTAAGCACGTCGATTTCGTACAATGTTGTTTCCATGCCATCTTTATAGTACATTATCCATGGAGCGGTTTTGTCCTCTTTGTTAATTACGACCACCAAATCAACAGCGAGGTCATGATACCCGCCCATGCTGCTATCAATGCTGGCGATATAGGCATCAATGGCCTTCTCTTCGTTTGCCTAGGGCCTTTTTTCAGCTAATGCGGATTTTAATCCTTGGACAAACGGCAGATCCTCTGCACAATCGTATTTTAGTAAGGTTTCGCATGTTATTGCAACCGTATATCGTATTTCTGAATCGTTATCGAACACCCTGGTAACATCTGCATGTATATTCCGCAGGTCATAAAACTCCCCATAATTCCCTTTGAGCCATTCCGTTGCCTGTGCAATCACCTCATTCACAATTTTGTTGTCATGTTTTGCAGCTAGGCTTTCACCTTCAACTGAAATAGCCTCGGCTCCATCCGGATTCACAGAAACCTAGGATGGATGTTCGAATGCATAAATACCACCTGTAAAAAATACAGTCAATGCACAAACCAGTAAAAATGCGGGCATCTTTGTTGCTTTCATAGAAATAAACCTCCTTTTTAAATTCGATAATAAGAATTTTAATGTTTTCAGATTTCTTGGAATATTCACCTCCTGATGCTGCAATTCATGTGGCTTATTACAGCGATTAATATTTGATGAATTATGTCCTTTGAACACCTTTTGATATTGCTCTATCATCTGTAGTTTAATATTACTCTACTACATATAG